>DATDED010000090.1:0-6601 GCA_036523455.1 Gemmatimonadales bacterium | reverse complement strand
CTCCCAGAAGGAGTAGATGTTGGCGAGATGGACCACCGCGTCGCACCCCGCCACCGCGCGCCGCACCGACTCGGGATCGGTGACGTCCCCCGCCACGAGCTCCGCCCCGCGACAGGCCAGCGCGCGCGCCGCCCGTCCCCGGGGATCGCGCACGAGACAGCGCAGGTCGTGCGGGGTGCCGGCGAGGCGGCGGAGGAGATGGCTACCGATGAAGCCGGTGGCGCCGGTTACGAGAACGCGCATCTGTTGCTGAAGAGTGGCTGAGAGGGGCTGAAGTGGCGGTGAAATAGGGCGGAAGAAGGCGGAAGAGGGCGGACGAAGGCGGAAGAAGGCGGAAAAGCCCTGAGGCGCGCTCGCCTTTTTCCGCCCTCTTCCGCCCTTTTCCCCCTCTTCCGTCCTAGGGAATCTGCCCCGCGCGATGCAGCCTCCAGCTCAATCCGACACTCCCCACGAAGCGGGTGTCGGTGACCCCCTTCACGTGCGCCTCATTCGCGATGAGATGGACGCCGCCGTCGGCCGTGAGGGTCAGCGGTCCCGCGCTCCAGTGGACGCCCAAGGCGAGCCGCACGGTGCGCTCGACGACCCCCTGGAAGAGCGACGCGGTGGAGGGATAGGCGGGGGGCGCCGGGTGCGCGAGGCGGGGATCGCCCAGGCCCTGGCGCAGCAGCGTCACCTCGGGCGAGAGCAGCACGCCGCGCGGGCCCACGACGCTGAGCCGCGCCGTCGCCTGATCGTAGTCGGCGAAGTTGCGTCCCGTGCCGAGGCCGTGGTACAGCGGCACCTGCAGGTTGTCCTCGTTGCGATAGGTGAGATTCGCGACCTGCGTATAGAAGAGCGTCCACGCCGTGCCCGCCAGGCCGCCCTTCGCGCCTACGGTCAGCCCCCAGCTCGTGGGCTTCTGATCGGTGAGGGTCTTCCGGTCCACCTGGATGTCGTCCAGCATCAGCTGGGCGTAGGTCGTCACGCCGCCGCGCCGCTCGAGATCCAGACCCACGAAGCTGTTGACGTTGGTCCCCGTGTTCAGCTGCTCGAGGAATCCCAGATTCAGGATGTTGAGATACCAGGGCTCGAGGTCGCGGTCGGCGCCCGAGAGCACCGAGCCTTCCCACAGCGCCAGGGTCCAGCGCCCCGGCGGGCGCAGCCAGAGCCGGTGCTGCACCATGTAGCGCCGCTCGATCTGGCCCACGGAATCGGTGCGCGAGTCGAGCTGCGTGGCGATCGCCTGCAGCTGGATCGCGGAGGTGCCCAGCGTGACCCCCAGGTGGTCGAGCCCGTACGGATCGTCCGACAGCAGCAGCCCCTGCACCACGCTCGGCCCCCAGTTGCGGTCCATCCGCCCGAAGAACAGCTCGCCGAAGCCCCACTGCGCCGAGAGGTAGGATTCGGCCATGCGCCCCGCGATGGCGCGGTCTTTCTTGCCGAACCAGTCGCGGTCGTACTTGAGGCGCGTGTCGAGCAGCGGGTGCGTCACCGCGACGACGGGACCGAGCGCCAGAGTGAGGGCCAGGCCGCCCGAGACGAAGCCGCGCGACACGGTGTCGCCGCGCGGCGGCGCGCCGCGGAACAGCTCCAGCGGATCGCGCAGACTGTGCGTCGCCGCGGCCACGCCGACGTTGGCGTCCACCCGCCCCCAGGGCCCGTTCTCGTTGCGCCGCAGGTCGTGCAGCAGCGATCTGACCACTCCCCGCTCCCCACTCCCCAGTCTCGTCGTGTCGACCGCCTCCAGCGCCCGGACCAGATCGTCGGCGCGCAGCGGCCGCGTGAGCGGCGAGGGGTCCACCATCTTCCCCGCGGCGATGAAGTGCTCGACGTACGGATTCCCCCAATACGACGACGGCACATACGGAGACGCGGTTTGGGCGGTTAGCCGCGGAGCCAAAATGATGAGCGCGGCGATGATTGCGGATTGTGGATTGCGGATTGCGGATTGAAGAGCATTGCGGATTGCGGATTGGGGATTGTGGATTGGAAAGGGCAGTTCAATCCGCAATCCGCAATCCCCACTCCATAATTGCTTCATGGCGTCACCCTCACTCCCAGCTCCAGCAAGGTGAGCGCGCCCACGCTCCCCTTGGCGTTCGTGCTGTTCGCCTCGTAGAGCTGCTGGCGCTCGAGGCGCACCCCGCCCTTGACGCTCGCGCTAAGGGGGAAGTCGATGCCGGCACCGCCGAGCCAGAAGAGGCTCGTGTGGTACACGATGTTGTTCTGGTCGGTCGACTTGATGCGGTAGGCACCGCCGCCCAGCGTCAGGACGGGCACGACGGTCGTGTTGCGGGTCAGCTCGAACTCACCGCGCACCAGCCCCTGGACGAGCCCCACGGCGACGTTGGCGGGTCCGGCCTGCGCGCGCACCACGCCCAGCCCGAGGCCGCCCAGCACGCGCACTCCCGGTACCACGTCCCGGCCGACCATCAGCTCGGTGCGGAACCCGGCACGCCCGTCGATCGTGGGGCTGGACTTGAAGCCGTAGTTGAACGCCGCGCCGCCGGCGCGCGCGCCGTACACCCAGCCGCCCTGCGCCCCCGGCAGCGTGACCTGCAGCGGCACCCGCGCGCTGAGCCGCCGCCCCTCGCCCGTCGCGCTCACCTCGAGCGTGGCGCGCCCGTTGCGCCGCGGCTCGAGCACCAGCGTGCCCGGCGCGGTGGCGACGCCCCGCAGGTTGCGCAGTCCGGCGGCCGTGCCGCTTACGGTCGCGGTCTGGCCCAGCAGGATCGCCTCGTTGCCCCAGGCGTCGCGCGCCACCATGCGCACCGTCGCCGTCACGGGCGTCGACAGGACGAGCGAGTCGATGGGGCGCCCGCTCTGCTCCACCACCAGCGTCTGCGCCGGTCCCGCCGTCGCGTACAGGTTCGTGGTGCGCGACACGAAACCGGCCGTCGCGGTGATCACCACCGGACCGGCACGGTCGCCCAGGGTGACCGTGGTGCGCGCCACGCCGGAGGCGTCGGTGACCGTTGCGGTGTTCGTGAGCGCCGCGTTGACGGCCGTGAAGCGGACGGCATAGTCGGTCACCGGCACGCCCGCGGTGTCGCGCACCTCGAGCAGCAGCGGCTGCCGCAGCGTGGCGTGCACGCTGCTGCGCTGCGCCATGCCCGCGATGAACTGGGTGCGGTCGTCCGAGATCGCGGGCGTTTCGATGCGCGCGGTGACGCTGGCGAGCTGCGCGCCGCGCGCGAACACGCCGATCGTCCCGCCCGCGCGCAGCGCGCCGGCGGGGATCGGCAGCAGCGCCGTCCCGTTGCCATCGGTCGGGACCGGCGGCAGGGGGCCGAGCTGGGCGCTGAGGCCGCGCAGCTCGAGCGGCAGCGCGGCGACGGGAACGCCGCCCGCGCCGCGCACCACCACGCGCACCAGCGCCGGGGTGCGGCTCCCCTGCCGCACGACCACGTCCGGCGGGAGCACCTCCGCCAGGAGCGTGGGCGCGGCGGTGACGAGCTGCACCGTCGCCTGGGCCGGCATGTCGCCCACCGTGATGACGTCGAGCGGCCAGGTCCCCGCCTCCATCCCGGCGAGGACGTGGAAGGTCGCCACGCCGCGCGCGTCGGTCACCGCCCCCGGCTCCTGCAGCGCGCCGCCGGGGATGGCGGTGGCGCCGCGCAGCTGGAGCGACTTGCCGCCCTGCGGCACCCCGCCGCGCAGCAGCCGCACCGTGAGCGTCACCTCCGAGCCCGCCGTCGCCCGCAGGCGCGGCGGGGCGACGATGCGCAGCGCGGCGCTGCCGCCGGGGCGCGTGGCGCGGGACGTGCAGCCGTCGATGGCGTCGAGCAGCTCCTTGTCGGCGCCCGCTTCGGCGAGATCGAAGCGGTCGCGGGGACTCGGCGTGAAGGCGAGGCAGCGGCGCCGCACCATGAGCGCGACGTTGCCGGGGGGGCGGCCGGAGGCGAGCAGGCGGATCAGGTCGGTCTTGCGCAGCGGGCCCGACTGGGTGCCCTGGGCCCGCACGGAGCCAGCGGCCGCGACCAGCAGGAGCGTCGCGCACAGGCAATTGCGGATTGTGGATTGCGGATTGCGGGTTGGCATCGAGCGCTCCGTCGCTGGCACGAGCTTATGCACCTCCGGCGGGCCGCGCAATCGGTCTGCGGCTGACCTGGCGCCAGATTCCAGCGAACGCGGCCTGGAGTTCAATCTCCAATCCGCAATCCCCAATCACCAATCCGCAATGGTCTCACCTGGGCACGAGCACCACGCCGCTCGCCCGCTCCGCCAGGCCGCGGGTGGGGCGCCACACGGCGACGCCCGCACCGGCGAGCGCGATCCCGAACAGCGTCCAGCGCACCCACAACGGCACCCGCGGCTCGGGGGCCGGCGGCGCGGCGGTGGCCGTGACGCGCGCGCCCGTCCCGACCCCGACGCTCACGCCGGGCGGCGCCGACGCGAGCGCGAGCAGGAGCAGCAGCGGCGACCAGGCCACGAGCGCCCGCGCGGCGCAGCGCAGCCGCCCCGCCGGCACGCCGTCGGCGCGCACTACGGCGATGCCGAACAAGCGGAACAGGACGCCGCCGCGCAGCAGCAGCGCCAACACGACGCCCGCCGCTCCCAGGAACGCCAGCACCGTGAGCGATTGCAGCACCCCCTTGGGCACCGTGGCGAGACCGACTCCCAGCTTCGGGAGGTCGACGTGGCCGCCGAGCCAGGCGCGCGCGGCCGCGACGGCTTGCGAATCGGGCGCCGGATAGCGCTGCGCGGCCGAATCCAGCACGCTGCGCATCGCGGGAGGCAGCGCCGCCAGGAGCGACGCGCTCGTCTGGTTTCCGCTCCGTCCCTCGCGCAGGGCGGCCGCGAACACGACGCGCACCGCCTCGGCCGTGCGGCGCGCCGTGCTATCCCCCGTCACCGCGGTGCTGTCGGCGTGCCGCAGCGCCCGGAGGTAGGGCTCGCTGTAGATCGAGACGTCGCGGTACCACGCCGGCATGCTGGCCATGATGAACGGCACCGCGAGGCGGAGCAGCACGACGAGCCCCGGCACGCACGCGACGACCGCGAGCACGCCGGCGCGCCGCCCGCGGCTCACCTCGGCGGGCCGTGCGGCCACGCCCTCCAGGGCCGTGCGGAAGTCCGCGATCGAGCGACTCGTGGACCCCGGTCCGCCACCGTCCGACAGATCGGCCACGATGCCCCGCGCGTACTCGGGGAGCGGGACGCCGACGCGCTGGAATCCCGTCGTCACGATGCGGCGCAGGAAATCGCGCCAGGTGGCGGGCGTGACCTCCACCGCCGCATCGTCCGGGGCGGAGAGCGGCGATTGCACCGGAAAGTCGAGCAGCAGCGCCCGGCCCGACTGCTCGATCCACACCTGGCGCGACGAGAGCGAGCCCGCCGTTCCGTCGCGCGCGAAGCGCGACTCCAGCTCCCGCGCGAGGGAGTGGAGCACGTCGCGCATCTCGCGCCACCCGAGCCCGCGGCGCGCCGGCGCCCAGTCCGCGAGCGTCGTCCCCTGCGGCGCGCCGTAGGCGTCCCAGGTGACGCCGTCGTGCGTGCCGCGCTGCAGCCAGGGGAGGCTCCCCTCGCCGCGCGCGCGCAGCCGCTCGACCGGCGGCGCCGCCGCCGCGTCGCGGACCTCGTGGATCCACACATCACGGTGCAGCTCGTGGTCGTGCGCCAGCAGCAGCGCCGCGCCCCCGTCGCGCCACAGCGTCCCCGTCGCGCGGTACGGCCCGTACGCCGCGGCCTCCGGCACGGGCGCCATCGCGGGGGCGACGCGCGGCACCGGCGTCGCCCGCTCGCGCGCCAGCACCGCCATCGTGCGGGTGCCGCTGGCCAGCTCGTGCGCCCCGGCGTAGCCGTTGCGCCGCCGCATCGTGCAGACCAGGACGCCGATCGCGAGCAGCTGCAGGAACCCGGGAGCGAAGCGCAGCACGGGGTGCGAAAGCAGATCGAGCCCCGCCGCCGTCAGCGACTGATAGAGGAGGCCGGGCCCGGCGTAGAGCAGCAGGAACACGGCGGCACGCCACGTCACGCGGCCGAGCGAAGGCTGGGAACCGTCCGCGCGGGTCACGCGCAGTCCCAGCAGTCGCTTTCCCACGCTGCCGCCCCAGTAGCGCTCGGTCAGGGCGAAGTAGACGAGCTGGGCGAGCGGCTGCACCACGCCCGCGAGCGCCAGTCCGCCCCGCACCGCCTGCGACATCGCGGCCGCGCTCAGCGCGACGCCGAGCGGCAGGAAGATCAGGAGGTCCACGACGATGGCGCCGAAGCGCCGCGCCAGCCCGGCCGGGGCGAGTCCTTTCGAGGACAGCGGCACCAGCGCCGTCCGCAGCTGCTCGTAGCTCTGGAAGCGCTTCTCCTTCGACTTGGCGAGCAGGCGCAGGATCACCCGCTGCAACCCGCCGGGCACCGCGACCTCGTGCTGGGCGAACGGCACCGGGTCGCGCGTCAGCACCTGCGCCAGCACCGCCGACGCGTTGGTGCCCTGGTAGGGCAGCTTCCCCGTGACCAGCTCGTACAGCATCGCGCCGACGCTGTAGAGATCGCTGCGCAGGTCGAGCGGCTCGGCGGCGATCTGCTCCGGGCTCGCGTAGTAGGGCGTGCCGAGGAACGCGCCGGTCTGGCTCAGGTGACTGTCCACCTCGAGGCTCTTCGAGATGCCGAAGTCGCCGATCTTGGC
>DATDED010000089.1:0-3098 GCA_036523455.1 Gemmatimonadales bacterium | reverse complement strand
TCATCGCTTCCATCACCACAAGGGAGCGGCCCTGCTCGACGACGTCGCCTTGGGCGATCTCGACGGAGACGATGAGCCCCGGGATCGGCGCCTTCACCTCTCCCATCATCGAGGGGCCTGTCGCTGACCGCCGCGTGATGGGCACCGCCGGACCGGCGCGCAGGCGGTACTGCTCGTCGTCGAGGGCGATGACGATCTCTTCGCCGCTCCGCCTGATCACGGCGGACTGCCGGATGTCTTCGGAGGTCACGTGGAAGCACGTGCTGCCCACGAGAGGCTCGAGCCGCAGCGCCGATGTCTGCCCATCGACCGACACCTGGAGCGCCGGCCCTTCGCCTATGACTCGGACGACATAGGTGCGCCCCCCGGTGGCGACGGCGTACTCAGGCATCCCGGTACCCCTCAGCCATCCGGAGCCCGTCGGCCCGCGCGGCGGCGAGCCAGCTCGCACTCGGCCCCACCGGAGGAACGCGCAGGGTGTGACGGGCGAGGTGCTCAGCGGCAGCGGCGACCATCACGGCCAGCCGCTCGTGCCGCCCCCGGGGCCGCGCTGCCCACCGCTCCACGAACCGCGTCGTCTGTCGCGCGGCGAGGAACTCCGGATCCTGGAGCGCCCAGAGATGAAATGGGATCGTGGTAGGAACCCCGGAGATCGCCGTCTCGGAGAGGGCCCGGCGGAGACGGGCCACCGCCTCCTGGCGTGTTCTCCCCCAGGCGATCACCTTCCCCAGCAGCGGATCGTAGTGCCGTGTCACGTCCATCGCCGGCTCGAGCGCACCGTCGACGCGGATGCCCGGTCCTCCGGGCAGGCGGACCCCATCGATACGCCCGGCTGAAGGGAAGAAGTCCTCATGCGGATCCTCGGCGCTGATCCGAGCTTCGACGGCGTGCCCGACAGGCGCGACCCGTTCGGGGACGCTCATCCGGCCCTCCAGCGCGATGCGGAGTTGCTCGATGACGAGATCCTGCCCCGTGACCATCTCGGTGACAGGGTGCTCGACCTGCAGACGCGCGTTGACTTCGAGGAAGTAGAACGCTTCCCCATCGACGAGGAACTCGAATGTCCCGGCGCCGCGGTAACCGACGGCCCGCGCCCCGGCTTCCGCCCCCGTGAGCAGGCGGGCCCGCACCGCGGCCGGCAGGGAGGGTGCGGGAGTCTCTTCGATGAGCTTTTGATGGCGTCGCTGGATCGAGCAGTCGCGCTCACCCAGCGCCACGACGCGTCCGGCTCGATCGGCGAGCACCTGCACTTCGACATGCCGCGCGCCCGGCAGCCAGCGTTCGAGGTACACGCGGTCATCACCGAACGCCGCTCCCGCCTCGCCGCGCGCCAGCCGCACCGCGTTATGGAGCTCCGCCGCGGCGCGGACGAGATGGATCCCTTTGCCCCCACCGCCGCCGGCGGCCTTGACGAGGAGCGGATATCCGACGCGCTCCGCCGCACCGGCCAGATCCGCGTCGTCGACGACGCCGCTTCCAGGCAACACCGGCACGCCCGCGGCGGCCACGGCGTCACGCGTCTGAGACTTGTCGCCGCAGACGCGGAGGACATCCGCCGGGGGACCGACGTAGACGAGACCCGCAGCGGCGCACGCCTCGGCGAACGCCGCGTTCTCGGCGAGAAAACCGTATCCTGGGTGGACGGCGTGCGCGCCCGCGGCCCGCGCCGCGTCGAGCAGCGCGGGGATGTTCAAGTAGCTCTCGGACGGCGGGTCGCCGGGAAGTGGGAACGCGGCATCGGCGAGGCGGACGTGGGGAGCGAAGCGGTCCACCGGAGAGAACACGCCGGCCGCGCGCAGGCCCAGATCATGGCAGGCACGGATGATGCGGACCGCAATCTCGCCCCGGTTGGCGATGAAGACGGTCGCCGGATCAGAGCTCGTCTTCGTCTTCCTCGTCTTCCTGCCGTACGCCGGGACGGTGGACGAGCACGTAGCGGGAGATGAGGAAACTGCAGGATTCGTAGAAGCGCAGGCCGCGCACATTTCCCGCGGTGATGGAGGCGTGGATGTCCTGCGCGCCCTGCTGGTGCAGGAACTCGATGACGGCCTCCGCCATCCGCCGGCCGTAGCCCTCGCGCCGGTACTCGGGATAGACGAAGAACTCGGCGACGGTCCCCTGGGTGCGGCTGTTGGCGGCGCTCCCGGCGCTCAAGATGGCTACGGCGAACCCGACCCGTTTGCCGTCGGCCATGCCCCACCAGATGTGGCGGTTTTGCCCCTGCTCCGCGAAGATGTGCTTGAGATACGCGTCGAGCCACGCGTCGGGGGGCGGCTCGCCCGCGGTCTCCTCCCGGTAGCGGCGCAGCCACTCGCGGAACTTCTTATCGTCTGCCGAAACATATTCCAGCTGCACGGGGCTCACGTGCTGCGGTGAGACAATCTGGGGATCGTGAGAGGTGACTTCTCTCTTCATCCGGGCTGTTCCCTACGTGACTGGTCCCCGCATTTGACTGCCGATGGCCGACGGCCGGGCCGGTGGACCCTACAACGGGATATTACCATGCTTCCGGCGCGGGGGGCTGACCCGCTTCGTCGCCAGCACGGCGAGGGCTGAGATCAAGCGCGGGCGGGTCTGACGCGGCTCGATCACGTCGTCGATGTAGCCGCGCGCCGCCGCGACGTACGGCGTGGCGAACTGCGCCCGGTAATCGGCGGCCAGGCGGGCGCGCAGCGCCGCCGCGTCGTCGGCCTGGGCGAGCTCCTTGCGAAAGACGATCTCGATCGCTCCCTCCGGCCCCATCACCGCGATCTCCGCTGTCGGCCAGGCATAATTGATGTCCCCCCGGATGTGCTTGCTGGACATGACGTCGTACGCGCCGCCATAGGCTTTCCGGGTGACGACGGCCACCTTCGGCACCGTCGCCTCGCAATAGGCGTAGAGCAGCTTCGCGCCGTGCCGGATGATGCCGCCGTGTTCCTGGCCGACGCCGGGGAGGAAGCCGGGTACATCAACGAGCGTGACCAGCGGAATGTTGAAGGCGTCGCAGAACCGGATGAACCGCGCGCCCTTCACCGACGAATCGATATCCAAGACGCCGGCCAGCGCGGCCGGCTGCTGCGCCACGACGCCGACGACACGCCCGTCCAGGCGGGCCA
>DATDED010000088.1:0-4213 GCA_036523455.1 Gemmatimonadales bacterium | reverse complement strand
GCTCGCCGCCGCCACGGCGTCCGGGAACGTCAGCAGGCACGCAGCCCCTTTCTTCATCTCCACGAAGGAGTGTTCCGTGCCGGCCAGCAGCCAAGCGACGGCGCGACTCAAGCCGGGTTCGTGACCGACGACCGCCACGGTCGCGTGACGACGCTCGCCGTCGAGCCAGTGCGCCAACGCGGACGCAGGCTGGCCGGGCGCGAGCTCGGAGACGACGACGGGGATCACCGACTTGTAGACCGACGCGAGGATGTCCGCCGTCTCACGGGCGCGGGTGAGGGGACTCGTGGCGAGGAGCTGGACCTCCGGCACGAGCGTCCGCAGGCCCTTGGCCGCGCGCTTCATCTTCCTTCGGCCTTCCGAGGTGAGCGGGCGGCCGGCATCGTCCGGATGTCCCCGCGCGTGCTCGGCCGGATCCACCGCGATGGCGTGACGGACCACGAGCAGGTTCATGCGGGAGCGGAAACTGCCACGTCCGAGCCGACCGCGTAGATCACGGACGCCGGTGGGGTCGCGTCGAGCACCGCCCACGATGGACCGTACATACGCGCAAATTCTACGTCGATGTGCGTGCCGGTGACAGGCCGGACCATCCATGCGGGGTGCGCGACGTCGAAGGTGTGCAGCCGTCCGGAGCGATCGGTGCGGCAGCCACGCACGCGTTGCTTCACCCAGTGCTCGAACGAGTCGGCGCGCGGCAGCTCCGCCTGGGCCGCGCCCCGCGCGGCCACGCGCCACCGGGGGCGATCGAAACCGAATCGATAGTCGGCGGTCGCAGTGCCGTTTTCCTCTCTCACCTGCGCCAGGATCCGCCCGGCGCGGAACGGCTCTCCGTAGCGCCAGCGTGCCGCAGCGGCCAGCAGCCGGCTCGGCACCATCTCCTGCACGAAGCGCACGGCCGCTCGACCCGCATGCCGCACGTACAGCCGCAGGTTGACCTGCGGGTAGGCCGTGAGTCCGGGCACGGCGATCCCGCGGATGCGCACGCGTTCCATTCGGAGGGCGACGAGACTGACGTGGCAGCGGCCGCCCCAGCGGTCGGCGTCGCAGCCCGAGGGAACGAGCGGCAGCGCGAGATCGTCGGGGACGGGATAGGTCAGCAGCAGCAGGTCGCGCCAGTGCGCGCGCAGAAACGGAGGCGTCACAACCCTTCCGCCGGCGGCCGGGGCGGCGCCGGCACGAAGTGGTTCAGCGGCCCGCGTCCCCGGCCCAGCCCGGGCGCCGCCGCGATGGCGCGGTGCACGAAATCGAGCGCGTCTTCGACGGCGCGGGCGAGCGGGCGGTCCAGCGCCAGGCCGGCGGCGACGGCGGCCGAGAGCGTGCAGCCCGTGCCGTGGGTCGCGGCCGTGTCGATGCGCGGATGGGTGAAGCGATGGACTCCGCGCGCGCTCACCAGGACGTCCACGATCGTATCGCCGTCCAGGTGTCCTCCTTTTACGAGCACGACCTGTGCCCCCTGACGGAGCAGGGTCTGGCCGGCGCGCTCCATCTGCTCCGGTGTCCGGACCTCCTGCTCGGTAAGGATCTGCGCTTCGTCGAGATTCGGGGTGACCAGGGTGGCCAGCGGGACGAGGCGACGGGCGATCACGGCCTCGGCGTCCGGCGCGAGCAGCCGGTCGCCCGACGACGCCACCATCACCGGGTCGAGCACGTAGTTGGGGAGGCGCAGGCGGGTGACGGCATCGGCGACCGCCTCGACCACCTCGGCCGTTCCGAGCATACCCGACTTCACCGCCAGCGGTGGGAGGTCCTCGGCGAGGGCGTCGAGTTGGGCGGTGACCAGCGACACCGGGATCGGCTCCCAGGCGCGCACGCCGAGGGTGTTCTGTGCGGTCACGGCGCAGATGACGCTGGTGCCGAAGACCCCGAACTGATGAAAGGTCTTCAGGTCGGCCTGGATCCCGGCCCCGCCGCCGGAGTCGGAGCCCGCGATGGTCAGGGCGATCCGCATGAGCGCTTGGCGCCGGAGGCCTGTGGGGCGAACTTACAGTGGTAGGCCGTGAGAGACGACGAGGCTCGGGGACCGGGAGGGGCGCGCATCACCAGTAATCTGACATCCACGATCCGCGATCTCAAACGGCGCAAGGCGCGCGGGCGGCGCGGCCTCGCGATCGTGGAAGGTATCCGGCTGGTGGAGGAGGCCGTCACGGCGCGACTGCGCATCGCCGGGGCGGTGGCGGGTCCCGATCTCGCGCGATCCTCGCGCGGCACCGCCCTGCGCGTCGCGCTGGAGAACCACGCGGTCCCGGTGGAGGAGGTGCCGGCGCGCACGTTCGCCGAGCTGGCGGACACCGAGACGCCGCAGGGAATCATCGCGGTCGTGGAGCCGCGGCACTGGACGCCCGACGATGTGTCCCTCGACGGCTCCCCGTCCGCCCCGCCGCCCGTGCTGCTCGTCATCGACGGTGTGCAGGATCCGGGGAACGTCGGCACGCTCGTGCGCACCGCCCACGCGCTGGGCGCGCGCGGCTCGGTCGCCCTGCGGGGCACGGCGGACGTGTGGGGCCCCAAGGCGCTGCGCGCTGCGATGGGTGCCACGTTCCGCCACCCGGTCCTGACGTTCGACGACGAGGCGTTCATCGCGTGGGCGCGGCGGCATGACGTGACGCTGTGGGCCAGCGCGGCCGACGGCGAGCCACTGTCGCGCGCACTGGGAAAGGTGGAGGGACCGCAGAAGGGCGTCATCGCCGTGATCGTGGGAAACGAGGGCGCCGGCATCCGGCCGCACCTGAACGCCGTCGCGGCGCGGCGCGTGGCGATTCCACTGGCGCAGGGGGCCGAATCGCTCAACGTCGCCGTGGCGGCGGGAATCCTGCTCTACGAGGTCGCGCGTGCCCGTTGATCCGTTCTTCGCCGTCGCCGCCGGAATCCTCGGGCTGTGCTTCGGCAGCTTCCTGAACGTCTGCATCCTCCGCCTGCCCGTCGAGCAGTCGCTGCTGCGGCCTCCGTCCACCTGCCCGAGCTGCAAGAAGCCCATCGCCTGGCGCGACAACATCCCGGTGGTGTCGTGGCTGCTGCTGCGCGGCAAATGCCGCAACTGCGGCAATCCGATCTCCGTGCAGTACCCGGTGATCGAGGCACTGGTCGGCCTGTTGTGGGTGGCCGCGTATCTGCACTGGGGCGTGAGCGTGCACGCCCTCGCCGGCGCGCTGTTCGGCACCATCCTCCTGGGGATCGGCATCACCGATGCCCGCCATTACCTGATTCCGGACGAATACAACTGGGCCGGCCTGGCGATCGGGCTTGCCGCCTCGCTGACGGGCGGGTGGCAAGGGTTTCTCCAGGCGTTGATCGGCGCGGCGGCGGGGTTCGCACTGCTCTACGCGGTGGGAGCGGGCGGCCGGTGGCTGTTCCGCGAGGAGGCGATGGGCGGCGGCGACATCAAGATGATGGCGATGGTGGGGAGCTTCGTCGGCTGGAAAGGCGTGCTGTTGACGATCTTCGCCGGCGCGCTGCTCGGCACGCTGATCTTCGTGCCCCTGTCGCTGAAGAAGAAGCGACTCGTACCCTTCGGGGTATTCCTCGCCGTGGGCGCGGCCGTGACGTTCGTCTGGGGAGATGCGATCATCGAATGGTATCGACGATTCCTGAACGGCGGGTGAGCGCGTGAGCGATCCCCTGGCCGGGCTGTTCGAGTCGGGCGACGTGCTCGAGCGCGTCGGGGTGGACCTGACCGCCCAGGCCCGCCGTGGCGATCTCGAGCCGGTCCGCTGCCGGGACGCCGAGATCGCGCGCGTGGTGGACATCCTGCTGCGCGCGAGCAAGAACAACCCCGCGCTCGTGGGCAAAGCGGGAGTGGGCAAGACCGCGATCGTGGAGGGCCTGGCCCAGCGCATCGTCAGCGGCGACATCCCGGAGTCGCTCAAGGACAAGCGCGTCATCACCCTCGACCTGGGCGCGCTCATCGCGGGCGCCAAGTACCGCGGGGAGTTCGAGGACCGCCTGAAGGCGGTGCTGAAGGAGGTCCAGGAGTCGCAGGGCGAGATCGTGCTCTTCATCGACGAGCTGCACACCGTGGTGGGCGCGGGGGCCGCGGAGGGCTCGATGGACGCCTCCAACATGCTCAAGCCCATGCTGGCCCGCGGCGAGCTGCGCTGCATCGGCGCCACCACCTTGAACGAGTACCAGAAGCACATCGAGAAGGACGCGGCGCTGGAGCGGCGGTTCCAGCCCGTGTACGTGGGCGACCCCACCGTCGAGCAGACGATCGCCA
>DATDED010000087.1:0-4249 GCA_036523455.1 Gemmatimonadales bacterium | reverse complement strand
ACCTCGAGCCAGATTCCGTTTCTCGAGGCCGAGGTAGCGCTGGCGCGCGGCGACACGGTCGCGGCCGTCGCCGGGTATCGCGACGCGTTGGCGAAGGACTCGACCAACGTGGCGGCGCGGCGGCGCCTCGCAGCGCTAACGCACTAGACGCCGCTCATCTCGGCGTCCCGATTGGTGCCAGCGGCGGCGCGGGCGGAGAGACCGGCGCTTTCGTCGGCTCGTCCCGCCGCGACAGGTAGCGCTCGATGTCGGCCGCGGCCAGCTCACGATGCGCCTGCGTCTCGGCATCGGCGACGGCCGGGGCTCGCGCCAGGCTCCGGGCGATCCGCCGCAGCCCCCACTCGGCCGCGGCACGGGCCTCCGCGGTCGCGTCCGGGTCGCCGGCGAGCCGGCTCAGCTGGTCCACGACCACGCGCTGCGTGACGCGGAGCAGGGCCGGGTGCCGGGCCGGTGACGCGGTCCCCCAGGTGCGCGCGACGATCCGGCCGATCACCTCCGTGAGCTTGGGCAGCGACGGGTCCCGGTCGGCCAGCGCCGCGATCCGTGCGGTACGCTCCGTCGAGAGCAGGCCCCCGATCACCTGGGTCGCGAGCGTGCGCGCCGCGCCGAGCTGGTCGAAGGCCGGTGCGGCGGGAGAGCGAAAGCCCCGGGCGTCGCGGTCGTAGCCGAACGGCGTCGGCGCGAGGTCGGCCAGCACCCGCTCGGGGATCGCCAGCTCGGACGGCTGGATCGCGTCGAGCAGCAGTTCGAGCGCGTGGCGTTGCCGCGCGACGGAAATGATCTTGGTGACGGGCAGCGAGTCGCCGCGCACGCCGTAGCGGAACTCCATCCCACCCACGGCCTTGATGGCGGCCCCCAGGGTGAACCGGTGATGCAGATACACGGTGGCGAACCGCCGGCTCAGCAGCGCCATCGGCTCGCCCGGCTGGATCGCACGCTCGTCGAAGCGGGCGATCAGGGTGTCCCGCACCGCCTGCACCCGCGCCAATTCCTCCACCGCGTCGCTGCCGTTGATCCAGGTCGTCCCTTCGGGATACGAGTTGCCGTCGCCCTCGTCGGGGTTGGTGAGAAAGCGCAGTCCGTGGGCCATGCCCTCGTGCACGATCGCCTCCAGCCCCGAGTCCTCCCGGCCGGCCGGGAACTGGGTGTACGCCCAGCGGATGGCGAGGGAGTCGTAGGCGCCCGGACCGTCGCGATAGGCCTGGGAGAGGTCGATGTGGCCGTCGACCAGCCGGATGAGCGGGGCGGGGTAGGCCATCACCGAGGTGCGGCCGTCGGCCGCGGCGATGAAGTTGTGGGCGAGGCCGAGGGTGTGGCCCACCTCGTGGGCGACGTGCTGGCGGCGGCGCGCCATGGCGAAGTCTACGGCGCTCACCGCTGGATCGAGGCCGGCGATCCAGTCGCCCAGCCCTTCGTCCATGTCGAGCGGATCCGCCTCCTCGGGTCCCGCCACGGCGGGGGCCGTGCCGGCGAAGATGTCGTAGTCCACGACGGAGCGGTGCGACTCCAGCCGCACCGCCGCCTTGATGATCTCCCCGGTGCGCGGGTCCACGAACGCGGGGCCGATCGAGTAGTCGGGGTCGGTGCGGTGGACCCACTGGATCACGTTGTAGCGCGCGTCCATCGGGTCCATGTCCGGTGGCATGTCCTCGACGCGAAAGGCGTTGTGGAACCCCGCCGCCGCGAACACGGCGTTCCACCACATCGCTCCCTGGCGGAACGCGCTCCGGTAGGGCTCGGGAATCCCCGCATCGAGGTAATAGACGATCGGCTGCACGGGCTCCGAAACGGCGGCACCGGGGTCCCGCTTCACCAGGCGGTGCCGGATCGCGTAACGCGTGACGTAATCGCGGTCGAACGGCTGCGCGAAGTCGTAGAAGGACACGGCGAACAGCCCGATGCGCGGGTCGAACCGCCGCGGCTGGAACCCCGAGTCAGGCAGGGCGACGAGCGAGAGATGCTGGCGCAACGTCACGGCGCGCCCCTCGGGCGCGTGCGATTGGATGGCGCGTCCCGGTTGGTCGCTCGTAAACGTGAGCGTGACCTCGATTTCGGTATTGCGCGGGAACGCCTTGGTGCGGGGCAGGAAGATCGTGCTGCGGTCGTGGTCGATCTGAAACGTGCCCTGATTGGACTCGCGCAGCGCGCCGCGCACGTCGGTGAGGTCGCCCAGCACGAACGGCGTCGCATCCACCAACAGCCGGCCGCCCTCCTCGGCCTGGACGTCGAACGCCGCTACCGTGGAACGCGGGAACGACTCGTTCACCGAGCGTACCAGGGCCGCGTTGTCGCTCAGCGCCCGGAACTGCGGATTCTGGAGCACCAGCAGGACACGCGGGCCGACCCGTTCGAAGCGGGCGACCTGCTCCTGACCGATGGTGCCGCGGTCGAGGCCCAGCCCCGTGCCGGCGTCTCCCAGGCCGGTGGCCAGGGAGGGCAAATAAAGGAAATCCTGATCCAGGCGCCCGGCGGGGATCTCGAGCAGCAGCCGCCCCTTGGCCGTGTCCCAGTAGAGCGGGAAGTAGCCGTCGCGCTTCTCGAGGGTGCGCGTGGCGTCGGTGATCGGTTGCTGGGCGCGGAGCGACGGGGCGCACACCAGCACGGCCGCGCCTCCGAGGATCAAGAGCGTCGCACGAGAAGTGATTCGCATGGGGCTGTCGTCTCCGAGGCGATGAGTCGCGGTGCACGATCTCTCGTGCCCCCTTCGTGCTCCACCCGCAGCAGGCCGGAGAGCACGACGGTGATCTCCTCGAATGCGGGGCGCTGACCCGGCTCGCGCCAGCCTTCGGGCGACGTCATCCGTGCCACACTGACGGCGGCGTGGCCGGCATTGACGCGACCGGCGAATTCCTCGATGCGCTTCGGCTTGTTCCCCGCTGCCGCGATGACGGTCGGGCTGGGGATGAGGGTCGGCATGCGTCCCGGTCGGGTTGGGGGGCGCCGTCAATAATGAAGCGCGCGCGGGGGGTCCAACAGGGCCCGGATGCGCGACGTGCCGGCACGGGGATCCCGCGCCGGCACGGATCGGACGGAAGTCGCGCCTAGGACCGGGTGACCGTGTACTGCCCGCAGGCTGTGAACTGGATCGTGACGGTGGTCGTCGTGCCACCTCTCGTCACGGCGGCGATCAGCGTGCCCTGGTCGAATCTGGGCCGGTCGGAACACGTGGCGTTGTAGTGGAGGTCGGTCGGCGTCGACACCTCCAGATCGAAGACGGTGCTGCCGTTCCGCGCAATGGTCGAGGTGCCGTTGATGGACAGCGTCCCGCTGGGCAGCGGCGCGTCCCGCACGATCGAGCCGACGACGTCCGCCGTGAAGACGATCGACCAGTCCCGGACGTGCGTGGCAGTCGCTCCGTTGCCGAACACGTAGTCGGTGCGGAAGCCGGTCTCCGTCTGCGACAGGGTCGTCGTATCGCGGATCGCCTCACGACTGCCGTTCTGGGTGACTGACGCCCGCAGCCCGTCGCGGCCCACGAACACCCGCACGAGGTCGGTGAACGCGAGCTTGATCGAGCCGTCGGTGCCCTGCGGCGTCGGGTCGATGATGTCGATCAACCCGCGCACCGTATCGGCGCCGCGGCGGAAGCCGATCACGCAATCGGTGAAGGTGACCCGGACCGAATCGGGGACTCGATCGCCGTCGGAATTCACCACCGGCAGCGGGGCGATGTCGGGCGTGCAGCTGCTGGTGAGCAGCAGGGCTCTGGAGAATGGCGCGCCCGGCACGAACCCGATGCCGCTCGAGGCGGAGCCGGCGTCGAGCTCGTTCTCGACGTCGGCTGTGACCACGGCGCCGATGCTGTCGGCTTCCGCCTGGGAGAGCGCCGGTGCCGGTGGAGACGTCTGGTCGCTGCAGGCCGCAAACACGGCGCCGGCCGCTACCACTACGGCCGCCACCGCGCCGCGACGCAGGAGGGAGTTCATGACGACAGACTCCGGGATGAGGAAGTGGACACAGGGCTCATGGAGTGAAGAACTCGGCCATGTTGGACGCATTCGCCGCCGCCCCGGGGAAGCTGGTGAGGCCCAGCCCCTCGGCCATCAGCCGCAGCGTGTTCTCATGCTGGTACAGCGTGGCCGACGTGAACCCGCGCTTCGCCTTGGGGCTGATCGCGGTCCAGACGATGCGGCCGCCGCCGTGCGTGTTGTCGCTGTCGGCTTCGTCGAAGACGATGACGAGCAGCCCGTCGGTCTGAAACGACGGACTCGCCAGCAGCGGGGCGATGTTGGTCTGCAGCCAGGCGTCG
>DATDED010000086.1:0-1911 GCA_036523455.1 Gemmatimonadales bacterium | reverse complement strand
GAAGTACGCCGAAGCCGACGTCATGGTCTACGTCGGGTGCGGGGAGCGCGGCAACGAGATGGCCGAAGTGCTGGAGGAGTTCCCGCGCCTAGTCGATCCCCGGACCGGCAATCCCGTGATGGACCGCACGATCCTGATCGTGAACACCTCGAACATGCCCGTGGCGGCGCGTGAGGCGTCGGTCTACATCGGTGTCACCATCGCCGAGTACTACCGCGACATGGGATACCGCGTGGCGCTGATGGCGGACAGCCTGTCGCGCTGGGGAGAGGCGCTGCGCGAGATCGGAGCTCGACTGCAGGAGATGCCGGGGGAGGAGGGGTACCCCACGTATCTGGGCAACCGGCTGGGCAAGTTCTACGAGCGGGCGGGCCGGGTCCGGGCCGTGGGGGTCCCGGAGCGGGACGGCGCGCTCACCGTCATCAGCGCCATCTCGCCCCCGGGCGGAGACTTCTCGGAGCCCGTGACCCAGGCGGCGCTGCGGGTGACCGGCGCCCTGTGGGCGCTCGACGCGGCGCTGGCGCACCAGCGCCAGTTCCCGGCCGTGGACTGGGAGACGAGCTACAGCCTCTACACCGAGGTGACGACCCCGTGGTTCACCGAGCACGCGGGCGCGGACTGGGACGCGCTGCGCCGCGAGACGCTGGAGCTGTTGCAGCGCGACCGTGAGCTGCGCGAGATCGCCGAGCTGGTGGGCCCCGAGGCGCTGCTCGACGCCGATCGTCTGCTGCTCGAGGTGGCCCGGACCATCCGCGAAACGGTGTTGGGACAGAGTGCCCACGACCCGAACGACGCGCTGTCGTCGCTCGACAAGACGCACCGGCTCGCCGGGCTCGCGCTCGAGGCCTATCGCGCCGGGAAGCGCGCCCTGGAAGCCGGAAAGGCGTTCGAACAGCTCGATCTGGCGGCCCCTCGCCGTGCGCTCGCGGCATTGCGGCGCGCGAGCACGGCGGAGCTCGCGGCCCGGAGCGAGGAAGCCCAGAGCGCGTTGGAGGCGCTGGCCCCGTGACCAGGACGGTGCGGCGCTACCACGGCGCTGCCGGCGTGGCCGGGCCGCTGCTGTACGTGAAGCGCACCCCGACCGCGACCCTCGGGGAGTGGGTGGAGATCCGCGCGCCGGGGCAGCGCCCCCGCCGGGGACAGGTGATCGACGCGGGCCGCGACATCAGTGTCGTGCAGATTCTCGAGGAGACGCTCGGTCTCCCGCCGGCGCGCGCCGAGGTGACGCTCACGGGAGAGGGAGCAACGGCGGTCGTCGGGCGGGAGCTGCTCGGCAGGGCGCTGAACGGCACCGGAGCGCCGATCGACGGGCTCCCCGCGCCCGTGGGCGACGCCACGCGGCCGGTCTGGGGGGCGCCGCTCAACCCGGTGCGGCGCGTGCGCCCCGCGGACTTCATCGAGACGGGGATCTCCGCCGTGGACGGGATGAACACCCTGGTGCGTGGCCAGAAACTCCCGGTGTTCTCCGGCCCCGGGCTGCCCGCGCTGGAGCTCGCGGCCCGAATTGTGGAAGGAGCGCGGGCACCGCGCGGCGAGGCGTTCGCGGTGGTGTTCGCAGGCGTCGGCATCACGGCCCGTGAGGCGGACCAGTTCCTCGACCGGGTGGAGCGGAGCGGCGCCTGGGATCGCAGCGTGCTCTACCTGAACCAGACGCGGGATCCCACGATCGAACGGCTGCTGGCCCCGCGGGTCGCGCTGACGCAGGCCGAGTTCCTGGCGTTCGAGGCCGGGATGCACGTGCTCGTGGTCATCGCGGACATGACGCACTACTGCGAGGCGCTGCGCGAGATCGGCACCGCCCGCGAGGAGATCCCGGGGCGGCGCGGCTACCCCGGCTACATGTACACCGACCTCGCGAGCCTCTACGAGCGGGCCGGGATCGTGGCGGGCCACAGCGGATCGGTCACGCAG
>DATDED010000085.1:0-5055 GCA_036523455.1 Gemmatimonadales bacterium | reverse complement strand
ATGCTCGAGGCCGGCGTGGGCCGCAACGTGACGCCGCCCGTCGCGCGGGCCGTGCTCGACGTGCGTACCACACCGGCCTGGTCGCATGCCGAGATCGCCGCAGCGCTGCGCACCGCGCTCGAGAGCGAGGTCGTGGTCACGTCCGACCGCCTCGTCCCGTGCGAGACCCCGCCGGGCTCGCGGCTCCTCGCCGCCGCGCGCCGTGTGCGGCCCGAGGCGCGCACCTTCGGCAGCCCCACCTGCTCCGATTGGGTCTTCCTGCGCGACCGCGACGCGCTCAAATGCGGCCCCGGCACGAGCCGCAACAGCCACGTCCCCGATGAATGGGTGACCGTCGCCGAGGTCAGCGCCGCGCGGGAGTTCTACGCCCGGCTGGCGCTGGAGTACCTGGCATGAAGCGCCGCGTCGGTCGACGGTCGCGCACGCTCTGGTCCCAGCCGGCAAATGGCGGGGCCGATGCGCTGATGCTCGCCTATACGGTGGGCGACGATCGTCACTGGGACGCCCGGCTCCTGCCCTGGGATGTGCTGGGGAGCCTGGGACACGTCGAAGGACTGCGACGCTCAGGGCTGATCTCCGCGGCCGACCACCGCGTGTTGCGCGCCGGCCTCCGGGCAGGTCTCCGGGCGGCGCGGCGCGGTACCCTGCGGATCGGGCCGCATCAGGAGGACGCGCACAGCGCGGTCGAGCAGTGGCTGACGAAGCGCGTCGGCCGTGCCGGGGAGCGGCTCCATACCGGCCGCTCGCGCAACGACCAGATCGCCTGCGATCTCCGCCTCTTTCTCAAGGCGACCCTGCTCGAGAT
Source organism: Gemmatimonadales bacterium (assembly GCA_036523455.1). Taxonomy (GTDB): domain Bacteria; phylum Gemmatimonadota; class Gemmatimonadetes; order Gemmatimonadales; family GWC2-71-9; genus DASTHG01. The sequence goes on along the minus strand of DATDED010000085.1, from coordinate 4,250 downwards.
CCACGATGCCGCGGCGCTGCTCGCCCTCGCGCTCGTCGAGTTCGCCGCGCGCAACCGCGATGCGTTGTGGCCGGGCTATACCCATCAACGCCGGGCGATGCCGTCCTCGGCGGGGCTCTGGGCATCCGCCTTCGCCGAGGGCATCACCGACACGCTCGAATCGCTCCCGGCGCTGTGGGTGCGGGTGGATCGCTGTCCCTTGGGAAGTGCGGCGGGTTACGGCGTGCCGCTCCCGCTGCAGCGCAAGGTCGCGGCCCGGGCGCTGGGGTTCGCGGCACCCGAGCACAACGTCGCGGCGGTGCAGAACAGCCGCGGCAAGCTCGAAGCGGCCGTGCTCGCCTGGTGCGCCGAGCTGGGGCACGAGGCGGGCAAACTCGCGACCGACGCGGTGCTGTACAGCGGTGAGGAGTACGGGCTGCTCGTGCTGCCGCGCGCGCTCGCGACCGGCTCGAGCCTCATGCCGCACAAGCGCAACCCCGACGTGTTCGAGCTGACCCGTGCCCGCGCTGCGGCGCTCGACACCGACCTGGTGGCGGTGCTGTCGCTCAAGGCGAAGCTGGGGAGCGGCTACCACCGGGACTTCCAGTTCCTGAAGGAGCCGCTGTTGCGCGGCCTCGATCGCACGCGCGAGATGCTCGCGATGCTGGCGGCCGCGGTGCCGCAGCTCGGCGTGGATCGCGCCCGCGGGGCGGCGCTGCTGGCCGGCGACGCGCTCGCCACCGACGAGGTGTTGCGCCGGGCCGAAGCCGGCGAGCCGTTCCGCTCGGCCTATCGCGCCGTGGCGGCGGAGCTGGCGCGTGGCGAGCGCGTGCCGCTCGTGTCCGCCCCTACATTGCTGGCGCGGCGCCGGAGTCCCGGCGGACTGGGCAATCTGGACCTGGGCACCGTCCGGAAGCGGCTCGGTGCCTGCCGGCGTTGGAGTGCCCGGGTGGGTCGCCTGCAGCGCAGCGCACTCACGCGCCTGGCGGGGCCCGGCGCCGGAGGAATCGCTCCGTGAGCGCCGAGCGCCGCAAACGGCTCCTCAAGATCCTCGAGCTGATCAGCACGCGGGCGATCCGCACGCAGGAGGAGCTGGCGGAGGCGCTCGCGGCGGAGGGGTGGGACGTCACCCAGTCGTCGGTGAGCCGGGACATCAAGGCTCTGCGGCTCGTGAAGGTCGGCGGAGCCTATCAGCGACAGCCGTCGGCGTCGGCCCATTCTCCCGATCCGGACACGCGGCGCGTCGCCGAGGACGTCATTGGCATCGAGACGGCGGGGGACTCGCTCATCGTCTTGCACACCCCGCCCGGCGAAGCGAGCGCGGTGGGGCTGGCGCTCGACCGCATGGCGCTGGGCGACATCGTCGGAACGATCGCGGGTGACGACACGATCTTCGTGGCCGCGAAGGACGCCACGGCGCAGCGGCGGCTGGTGCGCGAGCTGAAGAAGTTGACGGCGGCAAGGGTGGGATGAGTCTACCGGCGCCGGGACGCAAGCGTCAGCACGACGACGCGATCGGGTTCGTCCTTGCCGCCCGTGGGGAGCGTGAGCGTGACCCCCGCCGCGGACTGGGTCACCGCCACCCGCTCCCCCGTGGCGAACATCCTCGCCGCGATCACCCGGGCGCCCAGCGATGGAAGTGCCAGGACGCGGTCGGGCCAGGCGAGCACGTGGACGAAGACCGTGTCGCCACGCGTCGTGGTGACGCCCCAGTCCCTTGGCGGGATCGGTCCCCCCCGCGTCCCGTAGATCGAGCCGCCATAGGTCGTGAGCCAGCGGCCGACTTGTCGCAGCCGCTCGTCCGCCTCGGGCGGGATCGTGCCGTCGGGGCGAGGTCCGACGTTGAGCAGCAGATTGGCGTCGCGGCCCGCCGCCTCGACGAGGTAACGGACCAGCTCTTGCGGCGTCTTGTAGTCGCGATCCGTGATGTTGAAGCCCCACGAACGATTCATCGTCAGCGACGTCTCGAGCGGCAGCTGCCCGATTTGTTCCGTGTTGAAGCCGGCGGTGTTGGCGCCCGGGAGATCCTGCTCGAAGGTCTGTACGTCCTCGCCGGGCAGCGGCGCCTGGTGGTGATTGGGCACGATGAGCGCCGCCGGCTGCAGGCGGTGGATCAGCGCGTACGTGCGCGGCAGTCGCCAGTCGGCATCGGGCTTGTCCCACATGCCGTCGAACCAGATGCCGCCGATGGGGCCGTAATTCGTGAGCAGCTCGGCCAGCTGGGCATCCATGAAGTCCAGATACCGGCTCCAGTCGCCGCTCTCCGGCCGGCCGCTGTTGCGTCCCGTTGACCCCCGGGGCCAGTAGTCGGGGTGGTGCCAGTCGAGCTGTGAGTAATAGAAGAAGAGCCTGATGCCCTGCCGCCGGCACTCCGCGGCCAGCTCCCGCAACGGATCGCGCTTGAACGGCGTCCAGTCGACGATGTTGTACCTGGTCGCCCGGGTGGCGAACATCGAGAAGCCGTCGTGATGCCGTGACGTGATGGTGATGTAGCGCACGCCGGCGGCCTTGGCGAGCGACACCCACTCGCGCGCGTCGAACTTCACGGGGTCGAACGTCGTGGCGAGCCACTCGTAGGCGCCGATCGGGATCTCGCGGTTCTGCATCACCCATTCGCCCTGGCCGAGCAGGCTGTAGACGCCCCAGTGGATGAACATTCCGAACCTCGCGTCGCGATACCATTGGCGCGCGGCGAGGCGCTCCGGCGGCACGGTGTCCGAGCCCTGCCCGACCGCGCGGCACGGCAGCAGGGTCGCCACGAGCAACAGCGCGGCCAAGGACGGAGTCCGAGTCATGTGGTCATGGCCTCCGGTGCCGGTAGGATGACGATATCGGCCTGGCGGGCGTTCCCCTGGCGCACGAGTATATCCGCGACGTCGGACTTTGCCGAGGAGCCCGAGATGTGGTTGAAGCGCATGGTCCTGTTCCCCCTCGCGTTCATCGCCTCCGGCATCGCGACCGCCCAGGCTCCGGCCCAGCCGCGTCATCAACGGACCTACGCCAACCCGATCGACATCGACTACCGCTACAACTTCGAGCAGCAGAACGAAGGTATCGCGTACCGCTCCGGTGCCGATCCCGTCATCGTCGTGCAGCGGGGCGAGTACTACCTCTTCGAGACCATCGGCGACGGGTACTGGCGCTCACGCGATCTGGGCACGTGGCGACACATCACGCCCTCGCGCTGGCCGCTGACCGATGTCGTGGCGCCCGCGGTCCTGTCCGTGCGCGATACGATCTACCTGCTGCCGAGTACTACCAGCCCGCTGCCGATTCTCATGCTCACTCGGGCCGCGACCGGGCGCGTGGAATTCTACAACCGGCTGCTCCCCTGGCTCCCCATGGCGCGGGAGCGGGAAGCCGCAGTGCTCGCGAAGCCGGACTCCGTGCAGCCGGGGCCTTGGGATCCGCAGTTCTTCTACGATCCCGACACGGAGCGCTGGTTCCTCTACTGGAACTCGTCCAACGCCTATCCCCTGCACGCCATCGAGCTCGACAAGGCGAGGCGTCTCGCGTACAAGGGCACCCCGAAGTGGTTGTTCGGTCTCGATCCGGCGCGGCACGGGTGGGAGCGGTTCGGCCAGGACCATCGCGACACGACCACCCATCCGTTCATCGAAGGCTCGTGGATGACGAAGCACGCGGGACGATACTATCTTCAGTACGGCGCGCCCGGTACCGAATACAACGTCTACGCGACCGGCGTCTATACCGGCGACGATCCCCTCGGCCCGTTCAGCTACGCACCCTACAATCCCATCGCGTACAAACCCGGCGGCTTCGTGCAGGGCGCCGGACACGGAAACACGTTCCAGGACGTGTACGGCAACTGGTGGAACACGGGGACTCCTTGGATCGGCGTGAACTGGAATTTCGAGCGCCGCATCGCACTGCATCCCGCGGGGTTCGACGGCGATGGGCAGCTCTACGTGGACACGCGCTTCGGCGACTTCCCGCACTGGCTCCCGACGCGACCGGGGCGCAGCTCCGAGGAGCTCTTCACCGGTTGGATGCTCCTGTCCTACCGCAAGGCCGTCACGGCATCATCCGCGCTCGACAGCTTTCCGGCGAGCACGGTCACCGACGAGAACCCGCGCACCTTCTGGGTAGCACAGCGGAATCGTCCCGGCGAATGGCTCACGATCGACCTCGGCCGCGTTTACGAGGTGAAGGCGATCCAGGTGAACTATGCCGACTACCGGTCCGGCCTCTACGGCACCGACTCCACGGTGGTGACGAGATTCCGTTTACGGTCCTCGGTGGACGGTACT
>DATDED010000084.1:0-2643 GCA_036523455.1 Gemmatimonadales bacterium | reverse complement strand
GGACATGCCAAGGCCCTACCGGATGTGGCTCTACCCGCTGCCGAGCCTCGTCGCCCTGCTGGGATGGATCTTCATCTTCGCCACGACGCCGCTCAATGTCATCGCGTTTGGGCTGGGCGCGCTGGCGCTCGGCGCCGTGTGTTTCGCGGTGTGGTCGTGGCGGGGGCGCACGTGGCCGTTCGCAGCGCATGACGTCGCTTGAGACGCCGCGGCTCACGCTGCGCGCGTGCGCGCCGGAGCACCTGCTCGCGCTCATCGAGCGGCCGGACGACTTTGAGCGCCTCGTGGGCCTGCCCGTCGCGGAGGGGCTGCACGGCTTCTACGTATCGGATGCCGTGTCGCCGCTGTGGCTCGCCGCGTTGCGGGAGGCCCACGAGCGGGGAGCGGGGCCGGACCCATGGCGCCATGGCTTCTTCGCGGCCCATAAGGAGGACCGCTGCGTCATCGGAAGCGCGGGCTACAAGGGCGCACCGGACTCCGACGGGATCGTCGAGATCGCGTACGGCATCGTGCCGCGCTACGAGGGCAAGGGGTACGCGACCGAGGCGGCCGCCGCGCTCGTGACGTACGCCTTCGACCAGGGAGCTCGACTCGTGCGGGCCCACACGTTGCCTGTGGCGAACGCCTCGACGCGCGTGCTCCTGAAATGCGGCTTCCGTCACATCGGCCCCGTCGTCGATCCCGATGACGGTCCCGTGTGGCGCTGGGAACGACCGCGTTGATTTCGGCATGGGAAAGCTCGGCGCCCTCCTGACCGTCCTGGCCGCCTGCGCGCGGCCCGGTGCACCGGCCGGCGACTGGCGCGTCACCGGCGGCGACCCCGCAAACACTCGATACTCCTCACTCGACCAGATCAATCGGGCGAACGTGGCACAGCTGCGGCCGGCGTGGACCTATCACACCGGCGACAGCTCTCCGGATCACTCCGAGATCCAGGCGACCGCGATCGTCGTGGACGGCGTCCTCTATGCCACGACGCCCGCGCTCGCCGTGATCGCGCTCAAGGCCGATCGCGGCACCCTCCTGTGGAGGTTCGACCCCTTCGCGAGCCGTGCGCGCGAGTCGCACGTCAACCGGGGCGTCGTCTACTGGGCTGACGGTCGCGACCAACGCATCTTCTTCACCGCCGGTCGCCGGCTCTATGCGCTCGACGCTCAGACCGGTCAGCCCGTGCCTGCGTTCGGCGACTCGGGATCCGTAGACCTCGCCGCTGGGCTTGATCGCGACGTTACGGGGGCGTATCTGGTCGCGACCAGTCCCGGCGTCGTCTACCAGGACGTGCTCATCCAAGGAACGCGAGTAGGCGAGGAAGAGGGCTCGGCACCGGGTGACGTGCGCGCCTACGACGCACGCACCGGGAACATCCGCTGGACTTTTCACACCGTCCCCCGCCCGGGCGAATTCGGGTACGACACGTGGCCGAAGGACGCCTGGCGCACGGCGGGGGGCGCCAACTCCTGGCCCGGCATGACCGTCGATCTCGCCCGCGGCATCGTCTACATCCCCACCGGCTCGGCGACGCCCGACTTCTACGGCGGTGACCGCGTCGGCGCGAATCTGTTCGCGAACTCGCTCATCGCCCTCGACGCCCTGACGGGAACGCGCCGCTGGCACTTTCAGACCGTGCATCACGACCTTTGGGATCGCGATCTCCCCGCGGCGCCCAACCTCGTCACCGTCACGCATGAGGCGCAGCGCGTCGACGCCGTTGCGCAGATCACGAAGAGCGGGTTCGTGTTTCTGTTCGATCGCGCCTCCGGGAGTCCGCTCTTCCCCGTGGAAGAACGGCCCGTGCCCGCGTCCGATCTTCCGGGCGAGCAGGCCTGGCCGACGCAGCCCTTCCCGACGCAGCCCGCGCCGTTCGCGCGCCAGACGATCACCGAAGCCGATCTTCCTCCGGCCGCGCTCCAGCGCTTTCGCACCCTGCGTCACAACGGGCTGTTCACGCCGCCCAGCCGCGCCGGCAGCGTCGTACTTCCGGGCTTCGATGGCGGCGGCGAATGGGGCGGCGCCGCGGTCGATCCGGAGACCGGCGTGCTCTACGTCAACGCGAGCGACGTGCCGTGGATCGCCGCGCTGCGCGAACCGGCGCAGATCCCGCCACCGACTGACCCCCCGCGCACCGGTGCGGCCGTCTATCGCCTGACGTGCGCCGCTTGCCACGGCGCCGACCGGCGCGGCCAGGATCGCGCGCCCGCGCTCATCCACGTCGGAGCGCGTCTCTCGGCGCAACAACTGGAGCAGGTGCTCGAGGGGGGTCGCGGCTTCATGCCGTCCTTCGCGAGCGTGCCGGCTGACGAGCGACGCGCCGTGATCGCGTACTTACTTGGGCGACGACCCACCGACCTGACGGTCGCCCCCGAACGGCCACGGGCGAAGGCGCCCTGGGAGTTCGCGGGCTACGAGCGGTGGAGGGATCCGGCTGGGTTCCCCGCCATCAAGCCGCCGTGGGGGACGCTGAGCGCGATCGATCTCAATAGTGGCGCATACCGCTGGAGGATTCCCCTTGGTGAGCATCCCGGGCTTCCCACTTCGGGCACCGAGCAATACGGCGGACCGATCGTCACCGCCGGCGGGCTGGTGTTCATCGCGGCCACGATGGATGCCAAGTTTCGTGCGTTCGACAAGGCGTCGGGCCGGCTG
>DATDED010000083.1:0-3991 GCA_036523455.1 Gemmatimonadales bacterium | reverse complement strand
GTTGACGACGGCGATAAGCGCGGTGAGGGCGAGGCCGGCGGCGAGCCGGGGGGCGAAGATGGTCTTTCCGGCCACGGCGTACAGCGCATGGCTGTTCAGCGCGGGAAACACCCGGGCCAGGAGGTTGCCGATCGCCACGGCTTCCCAGGGGCAGACGATGGCATAGGCGAGGACCATGATCCAGCCGGTGCCGAAGCTCGCAAGCGGGGGAAACGCGCCCTCGGTGTAGGCGACTTCGGCGCCCGCGTCGGGAATGTCCCGGACCAGGCGCCCGTAGGTCAGCGCCACCGGTAACAGCAGCAGTCCACCGAAGGCGAAGCCCAGCATCGCGCCGGCTGGGCCGCCACGGGCCAGCCAGTCGTCCATGACGACGAGCCAGCCGACCCCCACCATGCTGCCGAACCCGAAGGCGAAGTACTCGAGCGGCGAGAGGGCGCGCGTGAGCGCCGGCGACGGAGTCTCGGTCAGCGGGGCACTTTCGTCCGCAGCGCGCTCACGGCGTACACCGGGTGGATCTCCCACAGGGCACGGAGCGACGAGTTGCAGCGCCCGTGCCCGCCGTCCGTGACGTCGCGTTTGCGCGTCGTGCGGCGGTGCTGCCCGTCGAAAAAGGGCGCCCCTCGGATGCGCACGGCGAGCGGGGGCTTCAGATCGCCGTCCTTGTCGAGACGGCGGCCGGCCAGCAGCGCGTCGAGCTGCGTGCGGGCCCGGCCGAACACCGCGCCCAGCGTGCCCAGGGGAATCTCCGCCACGATACAGGAGTCGGTGGGACTGGTGGGGCCGGCCGTGATCTCGATGTGCCAGTCGCCGTCGTCCTTCACCTTCTCGATCCGGCGGATCCAGCCGCTCAGCTCGAAGACTCCACGCTCACGTCCGGCCCGCGGCGCGCACCCGTCGCGATTGCCGAGCGCCGGCGTCGTCCAGCGCGTCAGGATTTCGGTCACCGTGGTACCCACGGCCGCGTGGCCGGCGAGCGAGGTGTCTGTCTTCGCGCTCCAGCGGTAGTGCGGCTCGTCGCAGCGCTGGCTCGGTGTGGCACGGCGTGCCGCGAGCAATCCACCCCCGGCCAGCAGTGCCAGGCACCACCACAGTCCCAGGTTCACGCGCCGGTCCTCCGGGTCACGGTGATCTCGGATGCACGGCGGCGACCAGCCAGCCGATGCCGCTGCCCAGGAGCGCCCCGCCGATCACGTCCGTCGGAAAATGCTTGCCGCCGGCCATCCGCAGCGCGCCGATGCCGGTGGCGCCGCCGAACAGGAACGTCGCGTTACGCGCGCGATGCCGCAGGTGCTCCCGCTGCGCGATGACGAGATACGACGTGGCGAGGGCGAACGCCACGGAGGTGTGGCCCGAAGGGAAGGACTGCTGGTTGTTGCGGTACGGTGCGGCGGCCGCGGCGGCGCCGGTATAGAGGACCGGCCGCTTGCGGTGCACGAGGACCTTGAGCCATTCGGTCGACGCCGTGGTCCAGCCGACGGCGTTCGCGAGCACCGCGAGGCTCCCGCGGGCCTCCCCGGGCGAGCGATCGACGGCGACTAGTCCCACCGCCAAGCCGTTGATCCCGATCAGGAGAACGTCGCTGCCGCGGCGCGCGACCGGCGAATTCGCGCCCACCACCCACCGGTCGATTCCGGGCAGCCCGGTCGGGCTGCACGGTGCGCAGGAGGGAGGCCTTCGGGGCAGGACGAGCAACTTCGGGACGAGCGTCGCCACGCCCGCCGCACTGACGGCGGCAACGTCCCCCCACCCGGCACGGTAGCGTGACTCGGCGGGCAGTCCCTGGGAGAGGCTCGCCGTCGCGAAAGCCGCCAGCGGACACAGAGTGAGCAGGGTCGCACGCACGCAGGTGCTCCGGGTCAACGGGGAGGCCGGCGCCGTTCGTAGGTGCCGTCGGAATGAAGCTCCCACGCCGTGGGATGCTCGAGATCCGCGGTCAGGATCTCGTCGAGGCGTCGCCGGCTTTCGGGATCCCGCACCGGCGCCACGATCTCGATGCGACGTCGCAGGTTCCGGGGGCGCCAATCGGCCGAGCCGATGTAGTACTCCGGGGCGCCCCCGTTTGCGAAGTGAAAGACGCGCGCGTGCTCGAGAAACCGGCCCAGCACGCTGACCACCCGGATGCGCTCGGACAACCCCGGCACCTCCGGTCGAAGCAGGCAGAGCCCACGAACGGAAAGGGCAACCTCGACGCCGGCCTGCGCCGCCCGGTACAACGCGACGATGATGTCCGGGTCCGACAACCCGTTGATCTTCGCGCGGATCAACCCGCCCCGTCCCGCATGAACGTGCTGGACCTCGCGGTCGAACATCGCGAGGAACCGGGGCAGAAGGTAGTTGGGCGCGACCAGGAGCTGCCGGTACGGCGACTCTGGCGGCCGCGACGAGCCCGAGAGCTCGTTGAACAGGTCGTTGGCATCCGCGCCCAGCTCCTCGTCCGCCGACAGCAATCCGAAGTCGGTGTAGAGGGCGGCGGTCGTGGCGTTGTAGTTGCCGGTGCCGATGTGCACGTAGCGCCGGACGACATCGTCCTCGCGACGCACCACCAGGGCTGTCTTGCAGTGGGTCTTCAGCTTCACCAGGCCGTACACGACGTGGATGCCGGCTTCCTCCAGCCGGCGCGCCCAGTCGACGTTGCGCTCCTCGTCGAAGCGTGCTTTGAGCTCGACGAAGACGAAGACGTCCTTGCCCGCGGCGGCGGCGCGCAGCAGCGCGTCGACGATTCCCGAGCGTCCACCGGCGCGATACAGCGTGAGCTTGATCGCCAGGACGGCGGGATCGTCGGCCGCCTCCGCGAAGAAGCGCTCGACCGTCGCTTCGAACGAGTCGTAGGGGTGGTGCACGAGCACGTCGCCGTCGCGGAGCAGCTCGAAGATCGATCGATCGGCGGGCAGGGGAGTCCGGCCACGAAATGGCGGATACTGCAGCTCGGCGCGCGGCAATCCCGCGAGCTCCCGGAGCGCGCCGAGATCGACGTACGGCGCCGCCTCGTACAGATCGCCGGGGCCGAGCGTGCTGACCTCACCGGCATCGTCGAACTGCAGCTCACGCAGCAACAGATCGCGCATGGCCTGGGGCATGGCCTGCTCTACTTCGATGCGGACGACCGCCCCATAGGGGCGCCGTTTGGTCTCCTCGTCGACGACCTGCAGCAGGCTCGCGGCGCCGACTTCGGAGAGATCGAGATCGGCGTTGCGGGTGATGCGAAAGGCATGAGCGGCTTCCACCTGGCGGCCGGGATACAGCGTCTCGAGGTTCTCCCGTATCACCTCTTCGAGGGGGACGAACTGCCCCTCCTCCAGGGGGACAAACCGGCCGAGACCCTCCGGTGTCTTCACGCAGGCGAAGTGCTGGGTACCGCTGCGCGGATCTCGCACCACCACCGCGAGACAGACGCGGGCATGGGGCAACACCGGAAACGGATGGCCCGGCGCCCGCGTGATGGCCTGCGGGGTGAGCGTGGCGAACACGCGATCGGTGAAATAGCGCCGCATCGCGACCCGTTGTGCGTCGCTCAACTCCGACCACTGCAGCACCCGGATACCTTCCCGGGCCAGCGCTGGGGCGCAGGATTGGACCCAGCACCGCTCCTGCCGCTCGATCAGCGGGTGGAGCCGCAGCGCGATCACTTCCAGCTGCCCCCGGGGCGTCAACCCGTCGTCGCTGCGCTTGGTGGACCCGGCGGCGACCGCTCGAGCGAGCGCGCCCATGCGCACCATGAAGAACTCGTCCAGGTTCGCGCTGAAGATCGAGAGGAACCGCACGCGCGCCAGCAACGGCACCTGGGGATCCTCGGCCAACTCGAGCACCCGCGCGTTGAAGGCGAGCGTGGACAGGTCTTCGTTCAACAGGTGTTCCGCTGCCGGTCCCGGGGCATCGGCCGCCAGCGGTGTGGCCGCGGGGACCTCGACGAGGGCCAGCAGCGGCGCCGGCGCAACCGACGACGGCGCGGGCGCATGATCCGGGAAGACGTCGGCGCGCGCGGCGACGGCCA
>DATDED010000082.1:0-2696 GCA_036523455.1 Gemmatimonadales bacterium | reverse complement strand
GGACAAGTACGGCGCCAAGATCGACGGCGTCACGCCGGAGGGCCCGGCGGACAAGGCCGGCCTCAAGGCGGGCGACATCATCACGAAGTTCAACGGCACGTCGCTCGCCGGTGTGGGGGGCGACAACGACGAGGATTCCGGTCCCGGCGCCAAACTGATCGAGCTGGTCGGCGACCTCGAAGTCGGGGACACAGTCAAGCTGGAATACCGGCGGGGTAGCGAGACCAAGACGGCCACCTTGGTGACCGACGAGCAGCAGGGATACGTCCTCAGCGGACCGTCGATGCGCGAGTTCGAGATGCCCAGGATGCAGATGCCGTTCATGACGGCGCCCGAAGGCCAGAGCTTCTCCTTCTGTTTCGGTGACGCCTGGTGCGACCTCGATCTCGTGACCCTGAACTCCGATCTCGGCGACTACTTCGGAACGAAAGAGGGCGTGCTGGTGGTCAAGGCCCCGGGGGACTCGGCGCTCCCCCTGAAGAGCGGCGACGTGATCCTCTCGATCGGCGGCCGCAAGCCGACGACACCGGCCCATGCGATGCGCATCCTGCGCTCCTACGACGCGGGGGAATCGGTGTCGATCGAGATCATGCGGCACCAGCGGCGCCAGACGCTCTCCTGGACGGTGCCCCAGGCGGGGGAGATGCGTCGCATGCGCCCCGCGCGTCCCCGCGGTGAGCAGAGCCTCTGGCTCGCACCGGGAGCGGCCAACGAGTGGGCGAGGGTTGACGCGGAGCGGTCGCTGCAGACCGCGCTGCGCGCGCGGCGCCTGTCCGAAGCGGCCCGCGAGCGGGCGTTGCAGTCGATGAAGCAGCGGCTGGAGACGCTTCGCGTGAGGATGCAGAAGCGGCTGAACATCACCGCGATCTGACCAAGAAGAAGCAGGAGCGGGGAGCAGGGAGCGGTCGAAGTCGTGCAACAACCGCTCCCCGCTCCCTTGCTTACCGCCGTCTCGGCCCGATCAGAATCGCGTTGGTCACGAGGCGCGCCGTCCCGCGCCAGAACCCGCGAAACAGCGGATCCCCGAGAAACAGCACCACCCGCCCATCTCCCTGGTTTTCCACCACCGCCCAGGCCGTTCCCTTGAGCAGGCGCTCAGTGTTGTCGGGCCAGGTGAACCCCGAGAGCGTCAACGAGTCACCGGTGAAGACCACGGGGTTCGCGCCTTTGCGCGAGAGTTTCCAGAAGGTCGAGCCGTCCAGATAGACGGGCAGCTGGTCCTGCTCGTATCCCAGCGTCAGCCAGTGCGTGCGGTCCAGCGTGGCGCGGAAGATGGATCCCGGCAGCCACTCGGGCCGTTCGCGTGGCGGTGCCGAAGGCGAGAGCACCGGCGGCGCACTGGCCTGGATGGTGCTGTCGGCCTTGCCGGTGTCGGCGCCCACGGTCGCGATCGTCGAGAAGCCCACGTCCTTGTCGGCCGCGAGGTCACCCGCGCCGCCGATGCCGATGAGCACGCCGCCCGAGCGCACCCAGTCCTTCAGCCGGGCGATGCCGCCGTCCCCCAGCTGCCGCCGCATCCGCCCCCCCGACCCGTCGGGGATCAGGATGACGTTGAAGGCATGGAGGTCGTCCATGTTACCCAGCGCGCTCAGGGCGACCGGCGTGAAGGTTGCCCCGAGGTCGCGCACCAGGAAGTGCCAGAGCCAGCCGTAGCTCGTCTCGGAGATGCCGTCCCCCGCGGCCAGGAGGATGCGGGGCGGCGCGAGACTCGTGACCGCGTCGGAGCCGGTTCCCGTGTTCCCCGTGTCGGCGAATGCGCTCTGGACCGGCGTGACGGGCACGCCCAGGGGTGGGGCGAGTGCCGCGATGCGCTCGCCGAGCGAGGCCGGGTTGCGCTGCAACCGGACAACGAAGCTGCCGCGCGGGAAGGTGCGGCCGTCGGCGACCAGCGGCTGGAGCGCTACCGCGACGTTGAAGCCTTCCTGCTCGAGCGCGAGCGCGAGCCGTGCGGCGCCGAGGTTGTCGTTGGAGAACACGTACGCGGAGCGGGCCGCGCCGGGCGCCGCGGGCGCGGGGAGCACCGTATCGGTCACCGCCTGGCCGCCCAGCGGGGCGGCGTCCTCGGTCCAGTACGCCTCGACGTTGTACGTGTAAGGGAGTGACCAGGCGGTGACGTCGTAGAAGCCGTACTCGTCCTTGTCGGCGTCCTCGCCGCGGCGGCGATTGCGGCGGAACCGGTCGACTTGATCCTGGACGAACGGCCGCTCCAGTACGGGGTTGGGCTCGAGCAGCGCCTTGGCGAGCCGGCGCTGCGGCTGCGCGAGCTCCACCACGTAGCTCCCCGCGGGGAAGGTGCGCCGTCCCGCGGGGCCGCCCATGTAGGCGTGGGCCGCCGTCGCGGCGGCGGGCTGCGTGAGGCGCGTGACCTCGATCCCGTTGTGCAACAGCAGCCCGGCGACGTGCGCCGCCATGCGGGGGTCTGTGCCCGGCACCAGGACGATCCGCTTCATGCGATCGCTCGCCGCCTCGTCCATCGCCGACTTGCGGAACGCGTAGTAGTCCTGCAGCCGCGCCTGCCGGTTGCGCGCGGCCGTCTCGAGCGTGGCCAGCGACGCGATGAAGTGGTGGGCGATGCCGTCGCGGAAGGTGGTGATCGTGCCGTCGTCGCGCCGCTTGTTGAATTCCGGGCCCCCGTCGGTCTCGTAGGTCATACCGGTGGCGCCCTGGAAGGTCGTCCACTCGTCCCAGTAGCCGAC
>DATDED010000081.1:0-2837 GCA_036523455.1 Gemmatimonadales bacterium | reverse complement strand
GTCATGGCCAGCAGGCACTGCAGGAACGGGTCCCGCTCGTTGCCGCGCAGCGCGGCGCCCTTGGTCAGCTGCGCCTCAGCTGTGGCCAGATCGTTCGTGTACAGGGCGACGTATCCCACCAGATAAGGGAAGAATCGCTCCTGCTGTGCCGCCATCGCGGTGTCGCCGTCCAGCGCACGTCGCGCGGCGGCGACCTGCCGCTGCGCTTCCTCTTTGTTTCCCCGCCGGGCCGCAATGCGGCCGAGGGCGTGGGCGAGACGATAGTCCCACAGGCTGCGCGGGTGCGTCGGCGGGGCCGGCTCTTTCACGCCCAGGTCGTACCCGCGGTGGTACCACCGCTCGGCGGCATCCACGTCGCCCGCCTCGAGACACACGCGGGCACCTTCATTGGCCATCTCGCCTTCCTGATAGAAAGCGTTCTGCGGCTCGGCTTGCTCGCGCGTCTGCCAGTAGGCGATGACCATCTCCTCGTACTTCATCGTGTTGGCGCAGTCGCCGTCGAAGGCGTAGGACATCGCCATGGCGCGTTGTGCCGCGGCGCGGGCCGCCGGCGTGGCGGCCGAGTCGATCAGGGCCTGGAAGGTCGCGCGGGCCTGTGCCGTGGCGCCGTCACGATCCAGCTGCGCGCCGTGCTGCATCAGGGCGCGGACCGCGGCGGTATCCTGCTGGGCATGCGCCCTCAGGGGAAGGAGCGCAGCCGCAGAGATCGTGAACAGGACAGGGATATGCTTCATGGAGATCGCCTCTCAGGATCGGGGCACCGGGTGATCGGTGAGCACTGGAAGAAACTGCACCCAGGGGCCGACCTCATCAGTGTACTGCTTCGCCATCACGCGCGAGACCTGCGCCAGGTGGCCGAGGTCGTGCACCACCCAGGTGGCGAGCAGCTGCCGCAGCGTCACGCGACCGAGGCTCGGGTGCTCTCCCGGCAGGTCGAGCTGGGCATCCGTCAGCCGCCAGGAGCGGAGGGTCTCGAGATTGGCGGCCCGCAGCCGCTCGAATTCATCCAGCAGCGACGCCAGGGTACGGCCGGCGTTGCGCGTGCGGTGGCGGAGACGATCGTAGGGCTCGAACCGGATGCTCGGCCCCTGCGCCAGGATGATCCGCGCGCGCGCCATCCAGTCGGTTTCCTCGCCGTCGATCAGGTGCCCCACGTTGTCGACGGCGCTGAAGGTCTCGGGACCCTCGGTCCCCCGGATCAGGGGCTCGTCCAGTCCGTCGAGCAGCGCTCGGAGCGTCGTCGGGGTGCGGCGCAGGACGTCGATGGAGCGCTCGAGATCGAACGTCATGTCAATGCAGCCGCCGCAATTCGATCTCCGACACGATGAACCCGAACGCCGGCCAGCCGCCCGACGCGACGGAGCGCTCGAACATGGCGCGGGCCCGGGTCGTATCGCCGCGCACCAGGTACCAGTTGCCCAGCCCGTAGCTCAGCGTCGCGACGGCGATGTCCTCGGTGTCGGCGGGGGTGATCACCGCCTCGGGACCGATCTCGCCCCGGTAGAGCCGCAGGCGCTGCGCGTAGGCATTGCTCACCGGGAGTGAATCGGGGTGGCGGGCGAGCATCGCGTTCGCCTCCGCCAGCTTTCCGGCGCGGGCGAGCGACATCCAGAGCCAGTCGGTGGACCCCGCCAGCTCGCCGGCCTCCGGCGCGCGCGGTTGCGCGCGGGCGAAAGCCTCGGCCGCGCCCGCGAAGTCGCCGCGGGCGAAGCGCACGATGCCGAGGTGATACAGGATGCCGTAGACGGTGCTGTCGAGGGCGAGCCCGTGCGTCAGGTCGTCCATCGCACGGTCGAGCTCGCGCACCGACAGGTAGCGATGGCCGCGCCAGCGGTAGAGCAGGGCGTTATCGGGCGCGAGCGCGAGCCCACGGGTGAACGTCTCGATCGCCTCGCGGTACTGGCGGGCGCCCGATTGGGCCACGCCCAGCCGGATGACCAGATCTACGTTGCGCGGGTCGCGCGCGAGAGCGCTTTCGGCCCGGGCGATCGGACCGGTGTCGCGCTGCGCGCGATACTCCACGCCGGCGGGCGAGCGGTACTGTACCGACTGTCCGGAGACCGGGCCGGCGGCGGCAGCGGCTGCGAGCCATACGGTCAACATCGAGTGGTTTCGCATCGGCCGTCCCCCGTTGTGATCAGTCCCGCCAACGATGCACGCGCTCAACGATATCCTCGCTCCCGAGCTCGCGGCAGAGATCCTCCAGCTCGGCGCGCAGAGCGCCGCGCCAGCGCAGCGACTCCGGGTCTTCCGCGAGCGGAACATCGGTCCGCAGCGTGGCGAGCTTCCGGTAGAGCGCGGCGTCCTCCCGATGCTCCCGCAGGCTCCTGGCCAGGGCGTCTGCGCCGCGCACACTCACCGTCCAGTGCGAGGGGTCGTCGGGAATCGCTTCCAGGTGTTCGTAGTGCGCCAACAGGGTCGCGGCGGAGCGAGGGCCCCAGCGGGGGACGCCTGGGAACCCGTCTGCCGTGTCACCGACGAGCGCGAGCCAGTCGGGAATCGAAGCCGGCGCGACCCCGAACTTCTCGAGCACGCCCGCCCGGTCGTACACCAGGCGGCGGCGGCGATCGAGACACACGACGCGGGTATCGCGCACACACTGCGCCAGGTCCTTGTCCGGCGAGCAGATCACGACCTGCTCGACGTCGGGCGACGCGTGGCCCCGCGCCGCGGCGGTCGCCAGCGCATCGTCCGCCTCGAACTCGATCATCGACCACACGACCACGCCCAGCGCCCGTGCGGCGCGCTCGGCAAGAGGGAACTGGGCCATCAGCTCCTCGGGCACGCCCTCGCCGGTCTTGTAGCCGGGAAACAGGTCGTTGCGGAACGACTCGATG
>DATDED010000080.1:0-6488 GCA_036523455.1 Gemmatimonadales bacterium | reverse complement strand
GTGTGGGACGTCCAGGGTCAGGTGCTGGCGCAGGCCGGGGCGCGCATCTTCGATCTGCTGCCGATCTTCGGGGAGCCGATCAGCCGGGCATTCACCGGCGAGCGGGCCATTCCGGGCGCCTTCTTCTTTCTGAACCTGTTTGCGCACGTGGCGCTGCCGATCGCGCTCTTCATTCTCGTATGGGTGCACGTATCGCGGCTGGCACGGCCCGGCCTGTTCCCGCCGCGCTGGCTGACCTGGACGGTCGTGGGCGCGCTGCTGGCGCTCGCCGTACTGTGGCCGGTGACGATGACGCCGCCGGCCGACGCGTTCACGCTGCCGGGGCGGGCGGCCTACGACTGGTTCTATGCCTTCTGGCTGCCGCTGGCCCGGGCGGTGTCGCCGGCCGCCCTGTGGGGCCTCGGTCTCGCGACCATGGCGGCCGGACTCGCGATTCCCTGGCTGACGCGTCCCCGTCTGGCGCGGCGCCCGCCGCCGTCGGTGGTGGACGAGAAACTGTGCACCGGTTGCGAGCAGTGTTACCTCGATTGTCCCTACGAGGCGATCGCGATGGTGGGCCGCGCCGACGCCGCGGCGACGGGCAAGTCCGCGACGGTGGCACGGGTGGACCCCACGCTGTGCGTGAGCTGCGGCCTGTGCGCGGGGTCGTGCGCGCCGATGGGGGTGGGTCCGGCGGGGCGTACCGGCCGGGCGCAGCTCACGGTGGTGCGCGATTTCATCGCGGCGCACCGGCCGGGCGGGGGCGACGTCGTCGTGGTGGCGTGTGAGCGCGGAGCGGGTGGGGCGACCGCCGCGGCGGCGCTCGACGGCGCGCTGGTCTACCCGGTGAGCTGCGGCGGCAACCTGCACACGTCCGTGGTGGAGTACCTGCTGCGCGCGGGCGCGGGCGGCGTGCTGATCGTCTCGTGTCCGCCGCGCGACTGCTGGAACCGCGAGGGGCCGAAGTGGCTCGAGGCCCGGTTGTTCCACGATCGGGAGGCGGAGCTGCGCGAACGCGTGGACCGCCGCCGCGTGCGGCTGAGCCACGCCGCGGCGGGCGAGCGCGCCGTGGTGCGCGCGGCGCTGGCCGGGTTCCGGGCCGACCTCGCCGCCCTCGAGGCGGCGACCGCCGAATCGGACATTGATCTCGACCGGCTGTGCGAGCTGGTGGAAGAAGGCGCGGAGCAGCGGCCATGACACGCGCGTTGCGCGGCACGATCGGCACGTTGGGCGCGGCCGGCGTCCTGGCGCTCATCCGCCTGGGGTCGTTCGCACCGTACACGGCGGAGCGCGACGTGGGGGCGATCGTGCGGTTCGCCTGGCGGGCGCGGGGCGAGCGGGTGAACGAGTGCCGCCGGCGCACGCCCGATGAGCTGGCCAAGCTGCCGGCGCACATGCGCCAGGAAGAGGTGTGCGAAGGCCGGGTGCTGCCCTATCGCCTGGCGGTGACGCTGGACGGCGCCGCCGTGGTGAACCAGCTGATCCACGGGGCGGGTGCAAAGGAAGACCGGCCGCTCTATGTGTTCCAGAACCTGGTGGTGTCGCCCGGGAGCCACCGCGTGGCGGTCAGCTTCACGCGGGAAGGAGCGGCGCCGGCCGATACCGCGGGAGCGCTGGCGACGCCGGCCCGGCTGACGCTCGATACGACACTCACCCTCGGCTCTCGCCGCATCGTGCTCGTGACCTACGACGAGGAACGGGAACAGTTGGTGGTGCGCGGCGGTTCAGGGCGGTAGTTGATAGGCAGAACGGACGACATTTTGAGGACATCATCATGATCAGCGATCCTGCGACTGCGACTCCAAAAGCCGAACGGGCAGCGACCGTCGCCTGCCAGTTCTGCTCGACCCTGAACCGCGTGACGCTCGACCGTGTCGGCCAGGGACCGAAGTGCGGCTCGTGCGGGCGTCCCATCCTGCTCGACCGTCCGCTGCACGTCACCGATGAAACGTTGCAGCAGGTCCTGCAGGGCACCGACATTCCCGTGCTGGTGGACTTCTACGCCGACTGGTGCGGACCGTGCCGGATGATGGCGCCGATTCTGGACGAGTTGGCGCACGATCGCCTGGGCGAGGTGCTGGTGTTGAAGCTGGACACCGATCGCAACCCGGCGACGCCCAATGGATTCGGCATTCGCGGCATCCCGACCATGATTCTCTTCGACCACGGCCGGGAAACGGCGCGGCAGACGGGCGCCGCGCCGCGCGACCAGATCGACGCACTGCTCGCGCGCGCGCCGTCGCAGTAACCTCCCGGCCGGGTGGGCGATATCTTGGTCGCATGACCGGGAACCTGCCCAGTCCGTACGATTCGACCGAAGAGCCCTCCGAAGAGCCCTCCGAAGAGGTACCGCAGTCGTCCGAGCGCTCCCGCAGCGTCGCGCTCATTCTCGGGGTCCTGGGCGGCGTGTTCGGCTTCCATCGCTTCTACGTGGGCCGCCCGCAGAGCGCGGTGTTCCAGGCGCTCACCCTCGGCGGACTGGGCATGTGGTGGTTGTACGACATGGTCATGATTCTGGCCGGGGAGTTCCAGGACCGGGAGGGGCTCCGTATCCGCAACTGGAATGTGGCGGAAACGGCCGGAGTCCCCGGCGTCAATGCCCGGACCGTGTCGCTGCTGCTGCAGGACATGGAGCAGCTGCAGCAGCAGGTCGGAGAGCTGGCCGAGCGGTTGGATTTCACCGAGCGGCTGCTGACCCAGCAACGGGAGCGGGAGCGGTTGTCGAAAGGGTCGTGACGGAGTCACTACCTCCCCAGCCTTGCCAGCGCCGCCCGTGCCGCCGCCACTCGCGGCTGCAGCTCACCGTCGGCGTCCTTCCATAGGTCGATGAAGTTCCGATAACCGCGGATCGCCGCCGTGGTGTCGCCGCGCTGCTCGGCGATCTGCCCCCGCAGCTCCTCCGCTCGGGCGCGCCAGATGATGCCGATCGGTCCGACGGTTTCGGACAATCGCCGCGCCGCGGCATCCAGGTCGCCGCCGGCGCGATCGAAACGCGCGGTCACGAGGGCGAAATAAGGGTTGGGGAAGAACTCCTCGATGTCGCGCAGCTCGATCCACGTGACGTTCGCGCCGGCCAGACCGCGTCGTGCGGCGACGGAATCGCCGCTCCGGAGCGCGACGAGCCCGCTCAGTCCGTCTACGAGTGCCGAGCGGAATTGCGGGTACGACTGCCCGGCGAGCAGCGCCGGCAGGGCGCCGAGGGCTGAATCGGGAGGGGCGACCGTGGCGACGCGCCACGCGAGCACCACCGTGGCCCAGAGCGGCAGCGTGTCGCCGGCAGTGGCCAGGCGCCGGGCCGCCTCGGTGGCCTCTCCGGCATGGGCGCCGGTCACGAGGTGGTGGAGCACCGTCGCGCCGAGGACCTGCCTCCCGTCCGGATCGACCAGGGCGGCGTCCCGGAGCATGTCCCACGCCGCCGCGTAGCGCCCCTGGGCCAGCCGGTAGGCGTGCCGTCGCAGCAGCGCGCTCACGCGGTCGTTGGGAGGATGGTCGGACGCGGCTGCGCGCGCCGCGAACGAGTCGGCCAACGCCACCGCGCGTGCTGGCGCGGCGTCGAGCGCCCACAGCGCGTAGCGGCCGGTCATGGCGGCCACCGTGGGATCCGGGATGGAGTGTGCAGCGGGATCCTCCCCGCGGAGCCCGGCACGCATGACCGCACCGATGGCCTGCGTCGCCTCCCAGTCCGGCGCCGCGGCCTGCAGGGGGCGGAATGCCCGCCACGCGCCGGCAGTGTCGCCCATCATGCAGAGCAGCTGCACGACGTGCAGATACGCCTCGGGGACGGCGGGGTCCAGCGCGATGGCCCGTCGCAGGCTCGCGAGCGCCTGCTCCGGCGGCTCACCCATCTGGAGACCGAGGTGATAGTAGGCGTCGCCGCGCTCGAGCGCCGCGTCGGCATCGTCGGGGTAATCCCGCTCCAGCGCGTCGGCCAATCGGAGGGCATCGACGCGTTTGACGGTGGAGACGAACTCGAGCAGCCGGCGCTGCCGCGGCGGGGCGCGATCGAGATGCCGCAGAGCGCTCTGGATCACCGCGTCGATCGTGTTGGCCGAGGCGGGCCGGGCCGTGGTCGTCGGGAAGATCGGCGCCGCATTACCCCACGTGATCGCGCGGTAAAGGCCGTAATACGCCAGGGCGAACGTGGAATCGCGCGCGATCGCCGCCGTGAGACTCTCCGCCGCCTCCTGCCAGCGTGCACGGCGCGCCAGCTGCTCTCCGACGAGGTAGGCTTCGAGGGCCCGCGGGGAAGTCGTCGTGTACTCCGCCAGCGGCCGGCGGGCGACGCCGGGGTAGCGTGCCAGTCGCTGGCGGGCCAGGCCGCCGGCGATGGTGTCGGCGACCGGACCGGGGAGCGCGAGGGTGCCGCGTGCCCGCACGGACGCGATCGGCTGTCCTCGAACCGACTCGTACAGCTCGGCCTGCACGCGCAGCTCCGGGCCGAGCGTGACCACGCTGCCGAGGACGAAGCGCGCGGCTCCGGCCTCGCGGGCGAGTCGAGCGGCCTGAGGGACGTCGAACGACCCTCTTTCAGCGCCGATCTGCCGCAGCAACGCTCGTGGTTGGATGACCCGCCAGCCCGCGAAACCGTCGAGCGCGACGCTCATCAGATCCAGCATGCCTTCGCGCAGGTACTGCGCTTCCGGCGGGCCGCTGACGCGGAACGGCAGGATCGCGAGGGCGTTGGAATCGATGCTGACGCGCGCCGGGGCGGTGGTCGTCCGGCACGGCGGCGGCGAGCCGTCGGGGCACTGGGCGGAGAGCCGGATGGCCGGATAGGCGGACAAGGTGGCGGCGAACACGAGCACCCTCCGACCATCTGCCCATCCGCCGAACCGCGTGCTCATCGCGCGCCCGGCGGCCGAGCGGCCGCGAACAGTCGCTGAAAGCGCGGCGTGGCGCGCACGGCATCGAAGGTCGGGAAGCGCAGCATGTATCGCACTCGCGAGGGCCAGTCGCGAACGCCCTCCAGCAAGGCAAGCGCCCGGCCATCCTCGCCCAGCGCGACGTACACCTGCGCGGCATACGCCGCCTCCAACGCGCTGGGATGCGGCGTGCCGCGATCCACGCGCCAGTACCTCTCCACTCGCGCCCGGGCGCGAGCCGTGTCGCCGGTAGCGGCCTCCACCAGCGCCAGACCGAGCTCGGCCAGTGAGTCCCCCGCGCTGAGGCGCAGCGCGATCTCCGCGTCGCTTCGGGCGGCCGATGGCTCGCCGGTGCTCAACCGCAGGAGCGCGCGGTTCCAATACGCGAGGTAGAACCCGGGATCGATCGCGATCGCGCTGTCCAGCAGGCGGCGCGCATCCTCATACCGCCCCTGGATCCACTCGAGCTCCGCTAGCCTGGCGAGCGTGACAGGGCGCTGCGGCTCGAGGCGCAGCGCGCGCTCCATCGCGTAGCGGACCACCGAGTCCGCGTCGAACCCTCTCGCGGCGATCCCGTACAATTGCCACGCCTCGTCATTTTTCGGGTCGAGGGCGACTGCCCGCTCGAACGCGGCCTGGATCTGGTCGAATCTGGCGTCGGAGGAGAGGTACAGCAGAAAGGCCCGGACCATCCACGCGTCGGAGCACGTCGAGTCCACCTGCAACGCGCGATCGACGGCGGCGGCGCTCCGCGCCAGCAACGAATCCGGCGGTAACGTCGGGTGACGCCATGGGAACGCGGGGAACAGGGCGTACCCGAACGCCGCCCGAGCGAACGCGCGCGCGAACGTGGGGTCGAGGCGGGCCGCGGCCTCATACTCTCGGACGGCTCGCGCGGTGGCCGGCGCCGAGCGCATCTCCAGATCACGGTTCCCCCGGAGATAGAAATCATAGGCACGGGGATTGCTGGTCGGGCGCGCCGCGAGCGAGGCGCGCTGGCCGGGCAGCAGCCGACCGGCGATGGCGGTGGCCACCGCGGTGGCGATGTCGGCTTCGATCGCGAGCAGATCGGCGTCGCTGCGATCGTACTGCTCGCCCCACACGTGTGTCCCGGTCGCCGCCCGAACCAGCTCGACGGTCACGCGCAGTTGGCTGCCGGCACGACGCACGCTGCCGCTTACGAGGTGCGCGACGCCGAGCGCCCGCCCCAGGGCCGCCGGGTCGCCGCCCGTACGCCCCCGAAACCGCTGTGCCGCCGTGCGGGAACTCACGATGAGGCGACCGATCCCTCCCAGGCGGGCGATCATCTCTTCGGTCAGGCCCTCGGCGAGGTAGGCGTCCGCTGTGTCGGGCGAGAGATTGTCGAAGTAGAGCACGGCGACGCTGGTGCGAGGCGGGGCAGCGACGGGGCGGGAGCAGGGCGGCGGGGCGCCGTTAGGGCACTGAGCAGAGAGTTGCAGCGAGGGGAGAGTGGGAAGGGTGGACAGCACGATGCCCACCTTCCAGCCCCTCCACTTGTCGATCCTCCGTCCACGCATGCGCCTAAAGATGCCTTTACGACCGATTCAATCAACCTTTCATCTTTATCCATACTTTATAGCTTCTTCACACCGCCACCCACGAGGACAGCACATGAAGCTCGGGGTC
>DATDED010000079.1:0-5285 GCA_036523455.1 Gemmatimonadales bacterium | reverse complement strand
CGTTCGTCGCGTTCACGCCGTGGACGACGCTGGACGACTACCGGAACATGCTCGACGTCGTAGAAGAGGAAGGGCTGGTCGATCAGGTGGATCCGGTCCAGTACTCCATCCGCCTTCTCGTGCCGCCGGGCTCGGCCCTGCTCGACAAGCCATGGATGCGGGAGCATCTCGGAGAGCTGGACGAAACAGCGCTGACGTATCGCTGGACCCATCCCGATCTGCGGATGGACCGGCTGCACGAGCAGGTGAGCCGGCTCGTCGAGGAGGGCGCCGAGCGCGCCGAGGATGCGGCGGTGACGCTCGAGCGGATTCGGGATGCCGCTGAGGCGCTCGCGGAGCGCTCCCGGCGGCGGCGTGGCCCGGCGGCGACCCTCGGCGACCGAAAGCGAGCGGCGCGGCTCACCGAGCCGTGGTTCTGCTGAGCGGAGCCCAGCAAGGGCCAGTTCGGCCCGATCACCTGAACCGACCCGGGCGTTCGCCCGGTCAGTCGAGCTGCCTGCTGCCCGCCAGGGCGGCCAGCGCGCGGTCGCGGTCCGTTCCCGAGCCGATCGAGTTCGCCGCCGCGACGTAGGCCTCGCGCAGTGCGCTGCCGAGGCGCACGTGCTGCGCCACCGCGACCAGCACGTTGGCGCGGTCGTAGTCCGACCCGATCCGGCGGGCCGAGGCGATCACCGCGGTGGTGACCGGCTCGGTCATGCCGGGGTGTTCGCTCAGGGCCGTGAGGACGCGGGCGTGGTCGTGGTCCGAGCCGATGCCGTCCGCCGCGGCGAAGAAGGCGGGGCGTGACGTCTCGTCGAGGCCCGGGCCCTCGGCCACCTGTACCAGCACTTCCGCTCGATCGAAATCGGAGGCGATGCCTCCCGCCGCGGTCAGCGCCCCGGCGACGAGAGCGGGCGTCGTCTCGCGCTGCGCGAGCATCGTCGCCAGCACGCGCCGCCGATCGTAGTCCGATTCGATTCCGTCGACGGCACGGAAGAAGGCGCTGCTCATGGCCGGCGTGATCGGATGCTTCTGGATCAGCACGATGAGGACCTGGGCGAGGTCGTAGTCCGACTGGATCCCGCCCGCCGAGCCCAACACGGCGGCGGCGAGGTCGTCGGGAAGCGTCTTCCCGGCCAACACCACCGCCAGGACGCGGTGCCGATCGTAGTCGGACTGGATGTGATCGGCGGCGGTGACGAACGCCGTGCGCGCCGGCTCGTTCAACGGGTAGCGGGTGGCGACGAGCACCAGCACTTCGGCGAGATCGTAGTCGCTCGCGATCTCGCTGCCCGCCTGCGTCACGACCCGAGCGACCGTGGCCGGATCGAGCGGCCCGTCGGCGATGAGCGCCTGATAGTACTGTCGCTTCGCGTAGTCGCCTGATACCTGCGCGATCTCCTGGAACAGGGCCTCCGGCCCTCGGGTCTGGAGAATCCAGCGACTCCTGGCCTCCGCCGCGTACCCGGTGCGGCGCAGCAGCTGCGTGAGCGTGGCGCTGAGCCACGTCCGGGCTTCCGCGTCGTACGGATGCTCGGCATCGCTCACGAACCAGCGGTGTGACACGCCCTCGGAGCCGGGACGCATCTCCACCCGGCGCTTCTGACCGCCGTCGAGCCGCGTCACCACGACGGAGCCGCCGGCATCGATCTCGGAGAGGTCGGTGAAATCGGCCGTGAACCGGAATCCACCCTCGGCGACCAGCTCGAGCGTGCAGCCGGCCATCTTGTACTGCAGCCGCGTGCGGCGCGCTCCATCCTCGGAGGTGCTCGAACTGCTCGAGCTGCCCCGGGGGGTGACGGTCGCGCAGTCGGCTGAATCAGCCGACTGGACGAGCGCGAGCGGACGGACCGCAGGACCGCGCACCGTGTGACGCGGGGTCTGCGAATCGGCGCCCGGGATCCGTCGCATCTCCGAAGCCGAGGCCTGGCGCGCCGCGAGGTGTGTGGGATGCACCACGGCGAGCGGGAGCACCACGAGCGCCGCCGCCGCGGCCGCACGGGCGACGAACCGGCGCGTCATCGCGTCGCGGCGCCGGGCCGGGTCGAGCACGTCGAGCAGTCGGCTGCCCAGCTGGGACGGCCTGGCCATCGCGACACTGGCGAGCCCCGTCATGGTTGCCGCCCGCAGCGTACGCGCGATCTCCAGCAGATGCTCGGCGTACGCCGACGGAGTGGCGCCGGCCGCCAGCACGCGGTCGTCGCAAGCGCGCTCACGCTCGACGCGCAGGCGCCGCGCGGCGACCCACACGAGCGGGTGGAACCAGTACACGGCGCAGGCGCATACCGCGACGAGCTGCGTCAGGCAGTCGCGCCGCGACACGTGGGCCAACTCGTGCAGCAGGACGTCGCGCCGCCGCGTGTCGGGCCACTGCTCGGCGTCCGAGGGGAGCAGGACGACCGGACGACGCGTGCCCCAGGTCATCGGCATGGCCGGTCCGGGCGCGGCCAACAGCCGCACCGGTGTCCGCAGCTTCAACCCGGCAGCGAGGGACGACTGCAGGGCGAGCCAGTCGGCGGAGCGGAGCGGGCGAGCGTGCCGGGCGATCCGCGCCACGCGCAGCGCCCCCACGCCGTAGAGGCCGAACACGAGGACCAAGCCGGCCGCCCAGACTGCGCCGAGCCACCATCCGGCGCCCCGCGCGCCCGGCGCGAGGCCGGAGCGCGCTCTCGTGACCGTCGTGCCGAGCGGCGCGGAAAGCTGGGCGGCCGCGGGAGCGTGAACCGTCGTCCGCGCCGCAGGCTGACTCGGTGTGAACGTCTCGACGGGAGGCGGTGGGAGCACCGGCACCCGCCACACGGGCCCGAGAAGCCGGGCCGCCGGCAGGATCAGCGTGCCCGCGAGCGCCAGCGTCCACACGAGATGCCGCGGCGCGGCCGTGCGGCGCCACAGCAGCGTGACGAGGCCCGCGACGCCGAGCAACAGCGTCGCCTTTGCCAGCGAGTCGAGCGCGAAGTCGGGCATGGGTCACCGCCCTTCTTTCTTGGCCTGGGCGATGAGCCCGGCGAGTCGGTTCAGCTCGGTGTCGGAGAGACGTGCGGCGGAGATATCGAGCAGTGCGGCCACGGCGGCCTCGGTGGACCCGTCGAAGAACGTGGTGACCACCTGGCGCAGCGCCGATTCACGGGCGCGCTCCCGGGGCACGGTGGGCGAATACACATAGCGGGGGCCGTCCTCCGCGTGGCGCAGGTGGCCCTTGGTCTCGAGCACGCGCAGCAGCGCGCGGATGGTGGAGTAGCTGGGGCGATCGGGGAGCGCATCGTGGACTTCGGCGGCCGTGGCCCGGCCCAGCCGATAGATCACGTCCATGATCTGACGTTCGCGCCGCGACAGCTGCGAGCGGGCGGGGGTGGCCATGCACGACTCCCGGGTCCGAAGTGCTAAAATTCTAGCATAGTGCTAAAAACTTAGCAAGCCCGGCTTGACCGATTCTTGACGCGCAGGCCCGAGCTTCCCCCTCGACCAATCACTCACTTCTGGGGGGTAGCCATGCGGAAGCTCTGCTCACTCGCCACGGTCGTCGCCCTGGTGGCCGGCTGCGATCGCGATCAACTGGGACCTACGCCGCGATTCGACCCCGCTGCCTTCGCGGTGTCCGACGCCAGCGGCAGCCCCGGCATCACGGTCATGACGTACAACGTCTATTACGGTACCGATCCGAGCCCGCTGCTCACGGCGCCGCTCGACCAGGTCCCGTTCGTCGCCGCCGCCGTCTGGGCGAAGGTGATCCAGACCGACTTCCCGGCGCGGGCCGGGGCGCTGGCGGCGCTCATCGCGCGGCGCCGGCCGCATCTCGTGGGACTGCAGGAGGCGGCGCTGTACCGGATCCAGTCTCCCGGGGACGCCGTGTTCGGGGGGTCGATTCCGGCGACCACGGTCGCGTACGACTTCCTCACCCTGCTGGTCGATTCGCTCGCCGCGCGCGGCCTGAGCTACGTCGTCGCGGCGTCCGACTCCACGACCGACGTCGAGGTTCCCGTGTTCACCGGTGTGGGCGCCGCCGGCAATCCGAGGTTCGACGACGTGCGGTTGACGGACCGGGACGCCGTCCTCGCCCGGGCCGACGTGGACTTCACCAACCCGCAGCACGGGAAGTACCAGGCCTATATCCCGGTGAGTCTCGGTCCGGTGCAGACGGGAGTGTTCGAGGGCTGGGCATCCGTGGACGCGACGTTCCAGCAGCGCACCTACCGGTTCGTGTCGACCCATCTCGAGGCGCAGCTCGCGGTGCTCGTGCAGATCGCCCAAGCCCAGGAGCTCCTGGGGCTGCTCCAGGCGGAGACCCGGCCGACGATTCTCGTGGGGGATTTCAACTCGGACGTGCTGGGGCACGTCCCGGGAGCCGCGACGCCGTCCTACGGTATGATGACCGACGCCGGATTTCGCGACAGCTGGGTGCGTCCGCCCCAGGACGTGTTGGGCCCGACCTGCTGCGAGAGTGACGACCTCACGAATCCCCAGCCGGCGCTGAACCAGCGGATCGACTTCGTCTTCACCCGGAACATGCCGGACCTCGCGCTGCCGATCCGCCACGAAGTTCTGGGGGATCGCGCTCGCGACCGGACGACAGGTGGACTGTGGCCCTCCGACCATGCGGGAGTGGTGCAGACCTTTCAGGTACCCCCTCAGCTGCCGTGATGCGGCGCGGATCATATGGTCAACTGGTGCCGGCGGCCCCCAGTGCTACATTGGCTGGCCGCCGGCCATGCCCAGCTTTTTCGAGCAGTTGCGCGACTTTCTGGCGCCCCGCTTCCAGCTGGAGCACGAGCTGGGAAGCGGCGGAATGGGCACCGTGTACCTGGCGCGCGACACCAAGTTGCCCCGATCGGTCGCTGTGAAGGTCCTGCCTCCGGAAAAGGCCAGCGCGGAGGCGGCAGAGCGGTTCCTGCGCGAAGCCCGAATCCTCGCGGATCTGAGGCATCCGAACATCGTCACCATCTACGATGTGGGCGGGGATGACGATCCATTCGGCTACTACATCATGGAGTACCTCTCGGGGGAGTCTCTCGCCGACCGCCTGATGCAGAAAGGTCCGCTCCCGCCGGACGAAGTCACCAAGCTGGGCCGGGATCTCCTGGCCGCCCTGAAGGTGGCGCACTCGCACGGGGTGATTCACCGCGACATCAAGCCCAGCAACATCTTCTGGGTGGACGGGCGAGGGGTGCTGACCGACTTCGGCGTCGCGAAGTCGTCCTCTGAGCAGAATGCCATCACCAAGCCGGGCGAGACACCTGGAACGGTGCTGTACATGCCGCCGGAGCAGCTCGTGGGACGCGAGGTGCCCCAGACCGACTTGTACGCGTTGG
>DATDED010000078.1:0-2225 GCA_036523455.1 Gemmatimonadales bacterium | reverse complement strand
CAGGATGCGAGGCTCGAGCGAGTCGGGGACGCCGACGATCGTGATCACCAGCGTGTCCGCGTTCACGTGCTGCACGGCCAGCGTGCGCGGGCCCTGCCGCTCCACCACCATGCGGCCGTAGGGGTAGCTCACCTGCGGCGTATAGGACGTCGTGGCGAGACTCTGCGTGTAACGCGCGGTGAGCCGCTGGCCGAAGACGTCGGTCAGACCGCTGTCCACGGTGACGAGGTAGCGGGTGCGCGGGGCGAGCTGGGCGTCGAGAAACCAGTTGTCGGACTCGGCGGTCGAATCGTTCACGGTGAAGGCGACGCTGGGCGCCAGGTGGAGGCGCCGCAGCACTTCGCTGCCGCGCACCGGCGTGCTGAACCAGACGCGCGCCGGGCCGATCGGACAGCGCCCGGTGGCCCAGCCACAGAGCACCGTGTCCACCGCCAGCGGGCCGTAGGTATGGAACAGCCAGGAACGGATCGTGGTGACGCTGTCCACGCGCTCCGGGATGCGCAACGTGGCCGCGCAATTCAGGGGCAGCGGCTCGGCGGGGGCGAGCTCCACCACGCGGCGCAGGTCGCGCGTCGAGTCCTCCACGTAGTCACCGTAGTAGCGCCAGCGCTCGTCCGACCGGCCGATGCGGCGCTGCCGCACCGGCCGCAGCGGGATCGTCTTCCCACGGACACACTGGCCCACGTCCACGGACACGAGCGGCGCCAACAGCGCCAGATTGGCCGGAGCCGAGAGCAGCATCGTGAAACGAACGTCCGGCGTCAGGTACTTCGGGTTGATCCACTGGTTCACCGGATACGCGTCGAGGACGCGCGGCCCTTTCACGCGGAACGAGAAGGAGTAGGGTGCCGCGAGCCGGCTGCCGTCCATCGCCTGGAAGGTGTTCGCGATGCGGACCGTGAAGGTGACGCCGGCCGGCAACGGGGCCGCGGGGTGGAGACGGATGGTCACCGGGTCGCGCCACTCGAGCTTGCCCAGGACCCGCGGGGTGATCTGGAAGATGGCGCGCGGGTCCACCGTCGAGTCGAGTCCACCCGCCACGGGCCGGTCGAAGGTGACGGTGACGTCCTCGGTGGCCTCGCCCGTGTGCTGCGGGGAGACGCGCAGCACCTTGAGCTCGTCGGTGGTGGAGAGGGCGGCGGCGCCGAGCGTGGCGGCAAGGACGAGGCGGAGCGAAGCGGAGAGCATCGGGGTGCCCAGTGGGGGTTATTGCATCTAAGCATGTCCCCCCGCGGTGTCAAACGTCAGGGATCAGACTTCGACCTACATCGCCGAGCGTCCTCCCAGCGATCGGGCGAGGATTCCCAGCCCCCGTCCTTGCCCTTTCCTTCTCGGCACCCCTCGCCAGATCGTGATCAGCGCAATCCACGTCAGCCAGCTCACCCGCTCGGGCCACGACAGCGCCCGCAGCATCAGCCAAGGCTGCGTGTAGGCCGCGTCCCAGGCCGGCAGATCGCCCTGGGCGAGCGCCAGCGGTCGGGCGACGACCTGGTTGTCGCGGAACCCGTGCGAGCCTTCCTTCGCCAGATTCCAGACGCAGGTGACGGTGCCCCACCCGTGGTTGTCGCTGACGCCGTCGACCAGCAGATCGTGCTGCGCGGCCAGCGTGATCACCGCCTGGCGGTCGGCCGAGGGGAATTCGAGCGCCTTGGGAGCGCAGTTGACGATCTCGAACCCGTCCAGTCCCGCCGCCACGAACTGGTCGAGATCTCCCCAGTGGTTGCGCCAGTACTCGGGCAGCGAGGCGACGGCGATCCCCCCCCGGGCGTGCAGGGCCGCGAACAGGCCGAGCATTCCCGGCGTGTCGTGGGAATAGGGCGCGAGGTCGGTCGGCGGCAGGCCGCCCAGCTCGACGATGTGCTGGCGGTACACGCTCCACTCGGTGCCGGGCAACAGGGGAATCGCCGCGTCGTTCGAGCCGTCGAAGGGGACGTTGTGGTCGGTGATGTAGGCCGCGTCGAACCCCTGGGCGGCGTGCCACGCCGCCACCCGCTCGGGGGTCCAGCCGGGGCGGCCGTCGTGCGAGGCGGCCGTGTGCGAATGGAAATCCAGGACGTTGACGTCGGAGTCGCTGGTCACGAGTCGCGGCACGGGGCGGGGGAGAAATACGGCCGCGAGGGCCAGGACGAACGGAATGGCGGCTCCAACCAGCGCCCGCACGATCCGGCGGGCACGGCTTCCAGGACGCACCACGCCGATCACGACGAGCGCCACGACCCAGACGA
>DATDED010000077.1:0-1934 GCA_036523455.1 Gemmatimonadales bacterium | reverse complement strand
CTGTCGGGGAACGCGAAGGGGCCCGGAAGGATCTGAATGACGGGCCCACCGCCGGTTACCCGGATGCCGGACACCGCCGTGCTCCCCCCCATCGCGTGTGCTTCGCCTATCGCGGGACTGCCGGATTCATCCCCGGAGCCCTCGACCTTCAGCTGCGCGTCCATGCCCAGCTTCTTGTGGGAATCCTGACCCACGGGGCAGTACACCTCGTAGCTTCCCGGCGTGAGCTGGAGGGTGAGCGTGGCGCTGGCGCCCGGCTGGATCACCGCGGTTTCCCGCTCGATTCCCTGACCCTCGATCTCGAAGGCGTGCGGGATGGTGCCGGTGTTCGCGATGGAGAACGTCACCGCCCCCGCGGCGACAGAGGGCTCCGAGAGCTCGACTTTCCACTCGGACAACCTGACGCTCACGGCCGGGGGATTGCCCGGCAGGCGGTCGAAGAAGGCGGAGATCCCTCCGAGAGTGAGCGTGATGAGGGACAGGAAATGTGCGTACGACATGAGAGTCTATCCTCCGGCGAAGTGTGGGCAGCGTGTATCGTTCACTGCCGGAGACTCCCCGCCGGACGGGGGTATTCCCGTGGGAATAAACTCGTCGCCCGCGAGGTCCTGTTCGTTCAGGGCCGCGGCGGCGCCCGACCACGCCGTTATCCCGCTTTGCGGACGTTCATCCTCGCCAGCGCGGTGCCCAGTCCGCGAGCCAGTTTGACCGCGTCGCCGATCGCCCAGAAGTGCATGAAGTAGAGTCGCGGCGAGTCGCCGAGCATATGGCTGTGCAGCGCCGTCATCTCGATGTCGTTTGCCCGGAGTGCCTGGATCACCGGGTTGACCTCCGCGCTGACGAGAACGAAGTCGCCCGTGACGGCCGCCTTGCCACCGCCGGTCGGCTGAATATTGATCGCCGTCGCCACTCCCATGGCCGGTGGGATCACGACGCCATCCACCGTCACCGTGTCCGCCCGCGGCACGCCCACCTGATAGACGCCGCCGTTCACGGTCCCGTGGTAACCCAGGGCCTGGGCGATCTGCGCCGTATCGAGGCCGAACGGTGCGGCCGCCGCAGGCGCGGGGGCGGCGGCAGCGAGAGGAGTTCTGGTCAGGTCGAGCGCCGCGCGCACGCCGGCCGCCAGCTTCGCCGGCGCCCCGCGACCCATGATGTGCAGGTAGCGAATGGGTGGAGACTCGTGGAGCAGGTGGTTGTGCAGGGCGGTGGGCTGGATGCCGCTCTCCTCGAGTTTGCTCATGACCGGGGCGACTTCGCTCTCGAGCAGGACGAGGTCGCCCAGGACCATCGCCTCACTATCCGCCGTCTGCCGGAATGCGAGCCAGGAGCCGAGCGCCAGTGCCGGCCGCACCGTCACCTGCCCACGGTGACGTGCAGATCACTCCGGGGAAACCCGACCTTGTAGACGTTGCCGGGCTGCATCGCTCCCGCCTTGTCGAGCGCCTGGCCCACCGGTGCCCAATCCATGGCCGGCGGCTCAAGCGGCGGGCGTTGCCGCACTTCCGCTCGATCGCCTTGTTTCGCCTGTTCACATCCGAGCAGCAGCTGGCTCAGCAACAGGGCGCTGCGCGCGACGCGGTCCCAACGTAGTGACATACCTTCTCCCTGTGGGAGTGGTGATTGCTTGCTGCCACGATACGGCATCGATACACTAGTGACCATCGAGTGACAAACCCGCGTCACGCCCCCCTCCTCCTCGCCGCCACCCTGGCGCTCAGCGCCGGGCTCGCCGGCCAGACGACGTCTCTCCGTGTCGCCGCTGCGACGGTCCCCGTCCGCTTCGACGGACGGGTGGACGGCCCGGCGTGGGCCGTCGCAGACTCGATCACCGACTTCCGCCAGCGCGAGCCGGTCGAAGGAGTCGCGGCGAGCGAGCGCACGGTCGTCAAGGTGGTGCGGGATGTCGCGGCGCTCTACATCGCGGTGCGGGC
>DATDED010000076.1:0-4261 GCA_036523455.1 Gemmatimonadales bacterium | reverse complement strand
GTGCGCGATCGCGCTCACGGGCACCTACGTGAAGCTGGCGGTGGTGGCGGACGTGGCGATCCTGCTCGTGTACCTGGCCTGCTGCGTGGGTGCGGGGCGCCTGCGGCGGCTGGATGTCGGCGCCGAGGGCAAGCCGTTCCTGATGCCGGCCGGCTCCGTCGTGCCGTGGGTGGCGGCGGCCTTGATCGTCGGCCTGCTCGCGCGTGCGACGGCAATGGCGTGGCTCCTCACAGGAGCCGTGGCCGCGCTGGCGTCGCTCGCCTTCCTGGTGCGCCAGCGCCGTCGAACGGCGGTGCTTGAGTAGGTGCGCATGCGCCGTCGCGTGAACGTGAGCGACCTGATGCAGCGCGGCTACCAATACGTGCTCACGGAGCCCGCCGGTCGGAACTTCCATCCGGACTTCCGGCCCGAGCTCACGCCGAGGCAGATGCTCCAGCTCGGCGTGTTCGGCGGCAAATACATGACCGACTGCCGGAAGGAATTCCCCGCGAGCTGGTTTGCCCGGGCCAAGCTGTGCCACGACCACCACGACCCGACGCTGAACTTCTTCGGCGTGAACGCCTCACAACCGCTGTCGGTATGGCGCAAGCAGGGCTGGATCTCGGCCGAGGATCCGCGCGGCTGGTTCCAGTGGTACTGCCGGTATTACATGGGCCGCCGCTGCGATGACGACGCGCGGCAGATCCGTCGCTGGCGCGCCGTGCGCCGGCACGTGATCCAGCTCCGGAACGCGTGCACGCCCGGCGATTGGAGCTGTCGCCCGCGACAGCGGCAGGCCCTGCTCCACTGGGCGTACGATTCGCGGCTGATCTAGGGCCCTGGCCGGCGTATGACCTCGAGCATCTCCCGAACGGTCGTGCACTTGAGCCGCGGCCGGCCCAGCGCTTTGCCGCGCTCGGTTTCGTAGCGGTCAAGACGCCGCCAGTCCGAGTAGGTCACCACGGCGGGCTGAACGCGGCGCACCCGGGCTTCCGCGGCCGCGGCCGCCGGCTCGCCCGGGGACAGGAGCGCAGACAGCTCGAGATCCGCGAACATCGTCTCCGCCGTCTCGGCGGCGTCAGGCTTGTTGGTGCCGATCACACCGGAGGGCCCTCGCTTGATCCAGCCGGCCACGTACACGCCCGGCGCCACGCGCCCCCGTTCGTTCGGCACGACCCCGGATCGCTCATCGAACGGCAATCCGGCCAGCGCCACGCCGCGATAGCCCACGGACCGGAACACCAGATCCGCCGGCAATTCCTCGAACTGGTCGGTCGCTTCGGCGCGCAACGCGCCGCCCTTCCCCTCCACGAGGCGATTCCGCACGAGCCGCATCGCCCGCACCCGGCCCTGGTCGTCTCCCAGCAGCTCGACCGGCGACACGAGAAAGCGGATCGTCAGCAGGCGCGGCTTGCCGGTCGGTGGGCGTCTGGAAAACTCCCGCAGGATCTCGATCTTCTTCCTGGCGGCGTTGTCGTCCCCGCGCTCCAGCTCCGCCTGGCTCAGCGGATCGAGCGCCACTTCTCCGGGCAGGAGGCGGAGGTCCGCCCCTGCGAGCTCCCCTAGCTCTTTGGCCTCGGGATTGGTGAAGGCGGCCTGGAGCGGCCCACGCCGGCCGAGCAGATACACTTCGCGCACTCGCGAGCAGCTGAGCGCTTCCAACGCGTAATCGGCGACGTCGGTCGTGGCCAGCTCCTCGGTGGTCCGGCACAGCATCCGGGCCACGTCCACGGCGACGTTGCCGACGCCGACCACGGCGACCCGTTCCACGGACAAGTCGAACGTCAAGTCCCGGTAATCCGGATGCCCGTTGTACCACGCCACGAATTCGGTCGCGGGGTGGCTGCGCGCCAGGTCCTCCCCCGGGATGTCCATCCGGCGATCGGTCTGGGCGCCCGTGGTGAAGCAGACCTGATGGTAGTAGCGCCGCAGGTCGTCGAGGGTGACCTCCCGCCCCACGTCCACGTTGCCGAAGAACCGGAACCCGGACCGCGCCGCGATCTTGTCGAACGAGCGGGTGACGTTCTTGATCTTCTCGTGGTCGGGGGCGACGCCGAACCGTACCAGACCGTACGGCGTCGGCAGGCGCTCGTACATGTCCACCTCGACGGTGATCCCCTCCTTCCCGAGCAGCCGCTCGGCGAGAAAGAAACCGGCGGGGCCGGCGCCGACGATCGCCACGCGCAGCGCGTCGGATGGGGTTCCGGGACGGGTCATGCGTCTCCTCGAATCTCCGGGTTGTCCATCGGGAGCGTCCGCCACAGATCCCACACCGCCAGACTCGCGAGCAAGGCGAGATTGGGAAACAGCAACGGGGCGAAGACCGGGGCGCCATTGAGGAAATCGTCCCTGAGGCCGCCGCCGGGCCCGGTGAGGTCGGCGTACAAATGGAAGGCGAACCCCAGAACACCGACCACGACCTGTACGGCGAGCGTGGCCAGCGTGACGAGGAGCAGCGCCCGGTCGTGCGGGCGCAGCACCACCATGCCCAGGAAGGCCACCGCGTAGGCACTCGCACCGACGGGAATCCACTCGCCGTAGTAGAAGAAGCTGTTCTGCGCGTGATCGAGCAGCGCCAGCGCGAAATTCCCCACGAACCCGGCGCCCGCCAGCAGCGCCACCCAGCGGTCCCACTCCAGCGACTCGGGCGGCACCATCCGGTTGAGCAGCAGCACCAGGCCGAGCCCGGCATAGGCCAGCGGCGCGGCGAGGGGCGCCGTGTAGACCAGGCTCTTGAGGCTCATGTTCTGGAAGAACTGGCTCTCGAGATGGAACAGCAGGCCGGCGATACCCACGACGATCGCCAGGACGCCGACCACCGCCCCGCCTCGTGCCGGCCGCCAATCGCCGCCACGGCGGTTCGCCCACCACAGCCCCGCCGCGAGCGCCGGGGCCGCCGCACCCGAGAACCCGATGGGAATCCACTCGGGCCACACGCGAAAGCGATTCACGGTGTGCGCCAGGAAGATGTCCACCGCCAGAAAGGCGAGATTGGCGATCGCGAACAGCTCGACGAGGAATCCGAGCGCCGGGAGGCGCCGAGACCTAGCGCCGCCCATGCTCCAGCGCGGCTGCCATGTCCCGCAGCTCCGCTGTCTTGAGCAGCAGCTGGTAGTTGCCGTGCCACTGGACGAAGTCCGGCCCGCCCATGAACGCGCCGTGTTTCGCCGTGCGGCCGTAGTAGTGCCACAGATCGAACACCGCGAACTCGATCGGCTCGTCGAACGGCTGCGGCGTGATCAGATGTCGCTGCCGCAGCCCGGCGACGAGCGCTTCGGCTTCCCGGACCTTCGTGTTGGTGGTGGCGACGACGGCGTCCGCCTGCGCGTACACGCTGTCCACGGTCGGGCGTGTGTGGCAGTTGAGGCACACCGCGGCCATCGCGTTGCGGGAGCGCTGCCAGTCGGGCCGATGCTCGGAAACGTCGGCGAAGAGCCACCACGAGAGTCGCTGACCCACGTCATGGGTCGTCGCCCCCCCGTTCAGGCCGCTCAGGTGACAGGTGGCGCAGGTGGGGACCGGCATGTCCGTCGTCGTGAGACGCTCGGGTGCGGCATCCAGACGCATCGTGGGCCACTGCAGGCGGTACAGCACGCCGTGCTTGGATTCGTCGTAGATCTCGATCTGCGAGTGGTCGGGGCCCATGTGACACTGGCCGCACGTCTCGGGCTGGCGAGCGAGGGCGACGGACGCGAGGTGCCGCGCGTGGCAGTCGGTGCACGTGCCGATGCTGCCGTCCGGATTCGGACGTCCCACGTCGTGGCAGGCGAGACAGCCGCTGGCGCGGGCGCTGGCCCCTTCCAGCACCGCGATCGCGTTCGGTGGGCGGCGCACGGCACCCGGGTGGTACTGCTCGGCGAAGGCGATCGCCGAATCCGTGAAGTCCTGCGCGCCGCGCACCGCCGCCCACGCCGGGGCCGCGTGCCGGCTGCGCACGTATTCCTCGTACTGGCGGGCGTGGCAAGCCCGGCAGTTGGCCGAGGAGAGCCCGCCGGCGATCGTGAAGCCGCGGTGCTCGATGCCGGCCTGTCCCTTCGCCGGAGTGTGGCAATCGAGACAGCTCACCCCCCCGCGCGCGTGGCCGCTCCGTTCGAATTCGGCGACGACCGCGGGCGTCTCACGACGATGGCACTCCGCGCAACGCCCGCTGGCCCGAATCAACTCAGGAGAGGGCTGCAGGCGCTCGACGGCGGGGCGGCGGGCATTGACGATGAGCGCGGCGACGATCAATGCCGTCCCGGCGAAGACGGCCAGGAAGACCGTTCGGAAGGACATGCCGCTA
>DATDED010000075.1:0-8083 GCA_036523455.1 Gemmatimonadales bacterium | reverse complement strand
CACCGGTTTGCCGCTCTTCAGGGCCAGCAGCGCGGCATGCAGCGCGATCGTGGACGGGTATTCCTCCTTGCCGCCGAACCCGCCCCCGGTGGGGGTCTGCACCACCCGCAGCTGCCGTTCGTCACGGGCGAGGGCGACGCGCAGCGCCTTGAGGACGTAGTAGGGACACTGCATCGAGCCGCGCAGCACGAGCACGTCCCCATCGAGCTGCGCGATCATCCCCTGCGGCTCGAGATACACGTGCTCCTGCGCGCCGGTCTCATAGGTCCCCTCCACCACGATCGGCGCGGCCGCGAGCGCGCGCTCCACGTCTCCTTTGGAGATGGAAAGGTGCTTCAGGACGTTGTCGGAGCCATATTGAATCGTCTCAGGGGCGGGCGGGAGGCGGAAGTCGAGCGCCACCGGCTCGGGCGCGACCCCGATGGTGACGGCGGCGACCGCCCGTCGCAGCGCCTCCCGGTCGGAGTGAGCGAGCAGCAGTACCGGCTCGTGCACGTGCCGCACGTTCCCCGCCGCCAGCACGGGCTGATCGTTCTCGATCAGCGCGATGACGTTGGGCCCGGGGATGTCGCGGTGGTCCACAATGGTGAACTGCGACCAGTCCACGCCGGGGCCGAGTTGCACGTCCGTGATCCGGCCGCGCGGGGCCGGGCTGCGAACCGTCGCGCCCCAGAGGAAATCGTCGAGCGGCAGGTCGTCGACGTAGCGTTCGCGGCCCGTGAGCTTGGCGAGTCCTTCCAGTCGGTCCACGGGGGGCGAATATACGACCGGGGATGCGATTCGTCCCCATGAAACCCCGGGATCTACCCGGGCGTCGTGTCCGCACCCCATCGCATGCACTACATTGGGCCGGTCATGACCCAGAGCCTGCCTTCCCTGGAGTTCGACGCGCTCGAAGCCGCCCTGCGTGGGCGTTACGTCCTGGAGCGCGAGCTGGGGCGCGGCGGCATGGGCGTCGTATTCCTGGCGCGCGACGTCGCGCTCGACCGGCCCGTGGCGATCAAGCTCCTGCCCCCCACGCTCGCAGCCGTGCCGGGACTGCGCGAGCGGTTCCTGCAGGAAGCACGCACCGCCGCCCGCCTCGCCCATCCCCACATCGTCCCGATTCACGCCGTCGAGCAGCACGGCGAGCTCGTGTTCTTCGTGATGGGCTACATCGCGGGAATGACGCTCGCGGAGCGCGTGCGCACCCAGGGGCCGCTCGATCCGGCCGCCGCTACGCGAACGGTGCAAGAAGTCGCCTGGGCGCTCGCCCACGCGCACCAGCACGGCGTCATCCATCGCGACATCAAGCCCGAGAACATTCTGCTGGAACGGGGAACAGGCCGGGCCCTCGTCACCGATTTCGGAATTGCCCGCCTCGCGGAGGCAACGCCGCCCACGGGATCGGGCCGGGTGCTGGGAACGGCCCGCTTCATGTCGCCGGAGCAGGCCGCGGGCGAAATGGTGGACGGGCGCAGTGACCTGTACTCCCTCGGCGTGACGGCGTTCTACACGCTCACCGGGCGGTTCCCCTTCGACGCCGCCGATGCCCATGGCCTGATGGTGCAGCGCGAGACGTTGCCGGCGCCCCCGGTAGCCTCGGTGCGCGCCGGCCTGCCGCCCGCCCTCGCCGCGGCGATCGATCGCTGTCTCGCCAAGGCTCCCGCGGACCGGTTCACGACGGCGGGCGACCTGGCCGACGCCGTGGCGGCCGTCCGGGAGGGCACGGCGGTGCCGGCCACGTTGCAGCGGATCACGCGGGAGATCTCGTCCTTCGCGGTGGATCTCGCGGGGTACGGTACGCTTGCCGCGGTCGCGATCGCCGCGAAGTTCCTGTTCAGCAATCAATTCGATTTCTTTGGCGTTCGCACCGTGTACACGATCGCCATTGCGCTCGTGTTGGTCAGCCTCACGGCGCTGCGCGGCATGTCGATGTTCCGTCTCATCCGCGAAGCCGTCGCCGAAGGGTGGGGGGAGCGGGACCTCGCCGCGGCCATCGAGCGCGAGGCACGTGCCACGGGATCCACCGTGCGCCAGCCCCGTCCGGGACGGCTGGGCGCCACGGCGATCTTCCTCGCCGGATTCGCGGCGCTGGTCGCCTACTGGCTGGGCCCCAAAGAGGCTGGCCTGTCCTCGCTCGAGGGACCGCTCGCCTGGCTCGTGGAGCTCGTCGGCCTCATCGCCCCGGTGGCATGGGGCCGCTGGTACGGCAGCCGGCTCGAGGCACCGCGCGACGGGAAGCCGGGCTTGTTCGGCCGGCTCGTCATGCGGGTCAAAATGAAGGGGTTCTTCGTGCTGGCCCGGCTGGGTCGGAGACTGCGCACACCGCCGGTGGTCGCGCCGGCGGATCAACACACGGAAGTCATCATCGCCGACGCCGCGCGCGACATCCTGCACACGCTCCCCGACCCCGACCGCCGCCTGGTCGGCGTGGAGCAGCTGCTCACCCGCCTCGAGGCCGATGCCGCCGTGCTGCGCCGGCGCCTCGGCGCACTGGACGACGCGGCCGGGCACATGGGGGCCGCCGGATCCACCCGCCACGAGGACCTCGCCCGCGACCTCGAATCGGCGCGCCGTGCGGCGGCCGAGCGGCTCGGGACCACAGTCAGCGCGATGGAGAACCTGCGGCTCGACCTGCTGCGCCTGCGCGCCGGCGTCGGCGCGACCGACGGGCTGACCGAAGACCTCGAGGCGTTGCGGGATCTCGCCGCCCGAGTGGACGCGGCAGCGGAGCTCGAAGCCGACACCAAGTGAGACGGGCGGCCCCGTGCTGCCGGGACCGCCCGTCGAAGGCAACGCCGAGTCCGCTTACTCGCCGGCGTTCGCCCACGAACCGATCTGCTGCACGAACTCCTGCGCCAGCGACTTCAGGTCCACCGGCGGGATATTCGGATCCTCTTTCAGCGTTTCGACCCGCTGCAGATTCACCGATGCCTTGGTGAACCCAGAATCCGCGGCCAGCGCCGCCCGGTAGGCTTCGGCCGCCAGCGTGAAATGCCCCGTTCGCTCCAGCGCGATGCCGAGGTTGTTCTGGAACGTCGCCACCTCGGGGACCAGCTCCACCGCGCGGGCCAGCGGGCGCAGTGCCTCGTCATACGAGCCCTGCACGATGAGGGTGTGCCCGAGGTTGTTCATTGCCCACACGTCGGTCGAATCGAGCACCAGCGCTTCGTGATAGGCGGTCACCGCCTCGTCACGCTCGCCCTTCGCATCGTGCGCGCGGCCGATCAGCCGGTAGGCCTCACCCAGGCTGTCGTCGATCTTCAGCACGGTATCGAGCATCGCGATGGCGGAATCCGGCTGCCCCGCATCGAGCAGCACCCGGCTCAGGTTGAGGTAGCTCTTCACGTGCGTCGGGTCGATCGACAGCGCCTGCCGCAGCGCTTCCTCGGCCGTCGTGAAATCCCCGGCCTTCCAGGACGACAGCCCCAGCATGTAGAAGCCCCAGGCGTTCCCGGGACGGTCGGCGGTGTACGCCGTGAAGTCACGCACCGCGTCGCCGTAGCGCCGCTCCCGGAAGGCCGCTTCCGCGGTCTCGAACGACACGGGGGCCGTGTTCACGGATACCGGCTCGGCCGGCGCGGGCGTCGATTCCGATGCCACGCTCACCGTGGACTCCGCGGCGCCCGGCTCTTTGGCGCTCGCCTGCTTGGGTGTCTTGTCGCCGCAGCCGGCCAACACGAACAATCCGGCCGCGAGCCAGGTCGGGGTGAACCGCAGGGTAGTGATCATCGATTCCTCCTCCATCAGGGGCGCCGCGCGCCGGTTGTGGTTTGTCAGCGCCCGGTGGTAAAGCAGGAGGGGGACCAGACCCGGGGGACCCAAGGCATCGATGCAAACGATTGATGGACGGACAGTTGGCGGAGTGGCGACACGTACAGCAGGTGGAGTTGTGCTCGGACGGACACGGAAAGCGAGGGTGGGTTGTGTCTGGGTGGACACGTGGAGGATGACTGAGAGCGCCGCGGGTGTTTGTCGCGGCTGATAGCCGCGACTCGGCTATCTGTCACGTAAAGTGACGAGTCGCTCTCAAGCGACAGCTCAGCCGAGTCGCGACTTTAGTCGCGAAAAATGGGCGCGCCCCGCCCGTTCTACCCCCGACTGATTCCGTGCCTCCGCATGATCTTGAGCAGGCTGGCGTGGTCGGCGAGTCCGAGTGCCTCGGCGGTCCGCGTGATGTGCCAGTCGTGGCGCTCGAGCGCCGCCACGATGATCTGCCGCTCCGCTTCCGACTTGAGATCGTGGAAGGTGCGCGGCTCGGCGCCGTTGCTCACGCGGCGCGCCGCACCGTGCTCCCGGATATCCGGCGGGACGTCGTCCTCCACCATCTCGGGCGCGTCCGACGCGATCAGCATCCGCTCCAGCACGTTGCGCAGCTCGCGCACATTGTTCCGCGCCCAGTCGTAGCCCATGAGGCATTCGAGTGCCGCCGCCGAGAGCGGCTTCGGCCGCATGCGGAATCTGGCGCAGATCGAAGCCAGCAGGTGCTGGACCAGCTCCGGGACGTCGGACAACCGGTCGCGCAGGCTCGGCACCGCGAGCACGTGCACGTTGAGCCGGTAGAGCAGATCCTCGCGGAACCGGCCCGCGGCGACCTCTGCCGCGAGATCGCGATTAGTCGCGGCCAGCACGCGGGCGTCCACGGGGATCGTCCGCGTCCCACCGACCCGCGTCACCTCGCGTTGCTCCAGCACGCGCAGCAGCTTGGCCTGGGCCGCGAGGGGTAGCTCGCCGACTTCGTCCAGAAACAGCGTCCCGCCCGCAGCCGCCTCGAACGCGCCCTTGCGCATGGCGACCGCGCCGGTGAAGGCCCCCCGCTCGTGGCCGAACAGCTCGCTCTCCACCAGGTCCGCCGGCAGCGCCGCGCAGTTGATGGCGAGAAACGGCCCCTTCGCGCCGCTCATGCGGTGCACCGTGCGCGCCACGACCTCCTTGCCCGACCCGCTCTCCCCGGTGATGAGGACGGGCGATGGAATCGGCGCGATGCGCGCCAGCGCGTCCTTGAGCTTCTGCATGGCCGGGCTCGAGCCCACGAGCGGCGTGTCGGTCCCGAGATCCTGCCGCAGCGCCTCCACTTCCAGCTCGAGGCGACGGCGCTCCAGCGCGCCGGCGATCTCCTGCACCACCCGCTCCATCGGCTCGGCCTTGTCGATGAAGCTCACGGCGCCCAGCCGGATCGCCTGGGCGCAGCGGTCGTAGTTCCCGGTTCCGGTATACACGATCACCGGCACACGCAGGCCGCGGTGCGCCAACTCACGCAGCACCTCGAACCCGTCCATCCCGGGCATCTCGAGATCAAGCAGCACGCAGTCCACCGGCTCGCGGGCGATCGTGTCGAGGGCGGCCCTCCCCTCGGCCGCCAGCAGGGTGTCATGACCGCCGAGGCGCTTCAGATCGTAGGCGTACTGCTCCGCGAGCGGTTGCGCGTCGTCCACGATCAGGATCAGGCTCATGCGCCGGTCTCCACCAGCGGCAGATCCACGGTGAAGCAGGACCCCGCTCCCGGCGAGGTCTCCACCCGCATGCGCCCGCCCGCATCGGTGACCAGCCGGCGCACGATGGACAGTCCGAGGCCGGTCCCGCCGGGCTTGGTCGAATAGAAATCCTGGAACGCCCGCTCCAGCT
Organism: Gemmatimonadales bacterium; assembly: GCA_036523455.1. GTDB lineage: Bacteria > Gemmatimonadota > Gemmatimonadetes > Gemmatimonadales > GWC2-71-9 > DASTHG01. Next base: position 2,476 of record DATDED010000075.1, on the reverse strand, counting down.
CGGTCTCGCTCATGCCCTTGCCGGTGTCCTCCACCACGATCCGGGCCATATGGCGGTCCTGCTCGGGCACCCGGGACGTCGATACCGTGACCACTCCCGATTGCGACTCGAGACTGTCCACGGCGTTGGTCACCAGGTTCTCGATGACGCGACGCAGCGCGAGCGGGTCGATCCGGGCCTCGGGAAGCCCATCGGCCAGCTGCAGCGTGAGCTCCGCCGTTCCCATGGAGATCTGCGCCGTCGTCTCACGCGCCACGGCGTTTACGTCGCAGTGCAGCGCTTCCAGCGGTGGGGAGAGCTTCGCATAGTTGGCCGCCAGGGACTCGAGATAGGTCAGGCTCGAGCCCAGCGTCTGGCGCCGCTCGGCGAACACGCGGGCCAGATCGGCGGGCCGGTCCCGCGCCACCTGCGCCAGGTGGCGCAGCACGTTGCGCAGCGGGGCGATGCCGTTCTTGATGTCGTGGTTCACCTGGCGGGCCAGCTCCCCCATGGCGGCATGTCGCTCGGCGTCGCGCAGCCGGGCGGCGCCGCTGCGCAACCGCTCCGTCATCTCCCCCAGCAGGCGCTCGAGACTGCCGATCTCGTCCGAGCGGTCGCTCGCGAACGCGACGTCCAGCCGGTCCATATCCAGCTCGGACGTCTTCGCGGCGAGCTCGGCCAGCGGCAGGCTGACGCGCGAGGAGAGCCAGCCCGCGAGCAGCAGCGCCACGAGGAGGGTCACGAGCACGGCCACGCCGAACCACCGGTCCACAGTGCCCTCGATCTCGTGCAATCCCGCGAGCGGGGCCGCGACCACGAGTCGCGCCTCGACCACCCGGGCGCTGTCGGGACGGGACTCGTCGATGAACGGGACGGGCAGCTCGCTCACGGCGGAGTCGCCCTGCACCGCGCCGCCGGCGCGTGCCGTGAGCGTGTCCCCCGGCAGCACCAGGGTCACGCTGGTCGCGCTGTCGTGCGCCAGGCGCGCGAGAAACCCCGAGTCCACCGCGACGCCGCCCACGATCGTGAAGCGCCGGTCGCCGAGCTGCAACGAGTCGAGCCGCGCCAACGCGACGAAGGGGCCCTCCGCCGTCCTGGCCTGGACCAGCGCCAGCCCGTTCGGCGCACCCGGGAGCAGCGCCGGCAGGCCTGGCTCGACCCGATCAAATTCGTTGCGGAAGTGCCCCGAGCTGACGATGCGTCCCGAGTCGTCCTGGATCTGGAGCACGTCGAGGCCGGCGAGGCGCATCGCCGCCCCCGCGTAATCGAGGGCGTAGGCGCGTTGCGCGCTGTCGCGCTGCACCATCGCCAGGCGCAAGCGGTTGTCGGCCGCGGCGGCGCTGCGCAGCTGGGCGAGCCGAGTCGCGAGCTGCGCCCCCTGCCGCGCCAGATCCTGCCCGATCGCGTCGACCAGGCCCGCAACCCGGGCCTGGTAGGTCGCGACGAGCCGCTGGCGCACCGCGCGACGCACGCCGAGCCCGAACACGACGAGCGGCACGAGCACCACCGGCGCGGTCGCGATGAGGATGCGCGTGCGAAAGGTCATCGGGGTGGAAACGATAGCATGCCTTCACACCCGCCGCTGGCCCCAGCCCAGGCGATGCGGCATCTTTCTCGTTCTATGGCAGAATTCCAAGAGCGTTTGGAGCGCGGCCTACAAGGCCGCTACGCGATCGAGCGGGAGCTGGGTCAGGGCGGCATGGCCCTGGTGTTTCTCGCCCGCGACCTGCGGCACGAGCGGAAGGTCGCCCTGAAGGTGCTGCGACCGGAGATCTCCGCCGAAATCGGAGCCGAGCGGTTCCTGCGCGAGATCAAGATGGCGGCCGGGCTCACCCATCCCCACATCCTCCCGGTGTACGACTCCGGCGAAGCCGACGGCCTGCTCTTCTACGTGATGCCGAACATGGAGGGACGCTCGCTGCGGGAGCGGCTCGACCGGCAGCGGCAATTGCCGCTGGACGAAGCGCTCCGGATCACGCGGGAGGTCGCCTCGGCACTGGACTATGCCCACCGCCACCAGGTGGTCCACCGGGACGTCAAGCCGGAGAACATCCTGCTGCACGAAGGCGCCGCGATGGTGGCCGACTTCGGCATCGGCAAGGCATTGAGCGGCAACGGATCGATCACGCAGACAGGAATGGCACTGGGCACTCCGGCGTACATGAGCCCGGAGCAGGCGGGCGGCGAAGCCGACATCGACGGCCGCAGCGATCTCTACAGCCTCGGCTGTGTATTGTACGAGATGCTCTCGGGCGAGCCGCCGTTCACCGGCCCGACGGCCCAGGCGGTGATCGCCAAGCGGTTTGTCGCTCCCATCCCGAAAGTGCGCGCCACCCGCGACGTGCCCGAGATGGTGGACGACGCCATCACCCGGGCCCTCGCGCGCACACCCGTGGACCGCTTCCCCACGGCGGCCGAGTTCGCAGAGGCCTTGCTCCCGGGACGGCGCACGCCGCTGGAGGCGACAAAGGCCACCCTCCCACCAAGGCCGTTGCCG
>DATDED010000074.1:0-2374 GCA_036523455.1 Gemmatimonadales bacterium | reverse complement strand
CGTCGTGTTCGACTCGCTCGCGAAGTCCGGGATGAGCGCGCAGACGCTCGATCCCATCAAGACGGCCCTCCTCGCGGGCGATGTCCAGGGGCTCGCGCAGCGGTTCGGCTTCGGTGGCGGGGGCGGGGCCGGCGGGGGCGGCGGGGGCGGCGTTGCCGCTGCCGGTGGCCGCTTCGTCGAGCGGCCGGGTGAGACGACGCCACGGGCGCCCGGTGCCGCCGGCGCGGCGGCCGGTGCGCAACAGCAGGAAGGGGGCGAGGGGGCGGCGGATCAGCCCGATCCGACCTTCCTCGGTACGCTGGGCCAGCTCATCCGTCTGCCCAGCCAGCGCGGCGGGGGTGGCGGCGGGGGCGGGTTCGGCGCGTTGGGGTTCGTGGCCCAGACCTTCGGGCGCGCGGCCGGCGGCGGCGGGGGGTTCGGCGGCGGCGGCGCGAACGTGGTGCAGAGCGGCAATTACCTGGTCAGTATCACCATCGACGGCAAGACGCTGAGCCGGGTGTTGCGCGTCGAGCGCGTGGCCGCGAGCGGAGCGACCGTCGCGACATTCGACGACGACGACCCTTGAGGGCCGACGCAGCGGGCGGTTAGCGCCGTCCGGCCAGCTGCGCCGTCGTCGAATACCTGCCACCGGGGTCTCGGCTCAGGGGTGCCTGAATCGCTCGACGATCCCCGGCCGATCGACCAGGCGGCCCGCCTGAATCACGGCCCGGATGCGTCGGGTGTTGTGGATGTCCGCGACCGGATCGGCGTCCAGGAGGACCAGGTCGGCCAGCTTCCCCACCGCGATCGTGCCGAGCTCCCCCTCGGCGCCGACGATCCGCGCCGCGCCTCCCGTCGCGGCGTGAATCGCCTCGAGCGGCGACAGTCCGGCCGCGACGAGCTCCTCCAGCTCGAGGTGCACCCCCGTCGGGATCTGCCAGATGTCCGTTCCGGTGCCGATCGTCACGCCGGCCCGCGCCAGCTTGACCGTCGCGGCGCGCGCCTGCTGAGCGAACTGGGCGAACTGCTGGCGCCTAGCGGCGTTGAGCCGCAGCATCCAGGCGAAAGTGCTGCGCGGTGGAAGAAACGGGGCGAGGGCCGAATCGGCATCGAGCAGATCCGGATGCTCGTTCAGGTGGACGGCGAAGCTCGAATACGCGATCGTCGGCACGACGCCGATCCCGGCCGTGCGATACAACTGCACCAGATCGTCGTAGATGAGCCCGTCGCTGCGCGGCGCGCAGAATCCGGCGTGCTCCTTGGCGTCCATCCCGGCGGCCACGAGCGGCAGCGGATGGGCGCAGTGGCCCGTCGCCCGCATGCCGCGGCGGTGTGCTTCCGCGATCATCCGTGCGTTGATGTCCCAGCGCCGGAAGGTCCGCGTCTTGATGTGCTGTGAGCCGAAGACCTGCGCCATATCCACGGCGCGTGACACGTGGTCGGGGTCCGCTTCCGGCTCCACACCCTGCTGGTCCTCTGCGTCGTAGGCCCAATCACTGTAGAACTGGAATCCGCCGTAGTCCACCCGCGGCCCATCCATCCGTCCCGCGGCGATGGCATCGGCGTAGGCGACGATGGGACCGATCGCCGATCCCTGGTCGCGAATCGTCGTCACACCGAAGTAGGAGAACCCCGGCAACAGCTCCGGACGGTACTCGTGCGCGTGCAGATCCATGAGACCGGGAATGAGGTACCGGCCGCCCGCGTCCAGCACCCGCGCCGTCTCTGCCGGCAGCGTCCCGGCGACGGCGATTCGGCTGATTCTTCCCCGCTCCACCAGCAGATCCCGCGGCGCTGTCGCCGGCCGTCCGGTCCCATCGATGATCCGGGCATTCCGGATCAGCAGCGGCTCGGCCACGGGCGGCGTGTAGGACAACGGCCAGCCGAGGCGCTGCTCCCGTCCATCGGGGGAGCGCAGATGGAGCCCGCCGTCGGAGATGAACAGGACGGTGCCGTCATTCGCCGTGGAGGCATACATGGCCGGCTCCGCCCCGAGCGGCTCCGCCGGCCCGCGCATCCCCGCGGAATCAAACGGCGCCATCCACAGCCGAGCGTGGCGGACGAACACGATCGCGTTGGCGGTCCATCGCAGGAAGAGCGGTGAGTCGGGCATCCGGGCCAACGGCCGTCGCTCACCCGATAGGCGGATGATCGTCCCCCTGGTCGAATCATTGGGGTTGAATCCACCCGAGACGACCAGCAGCCCGTCGGCATCCGGGGTCCACGACACATCGGCGCCGTTCTCGGCAGGAAGGGACGATCCCTGCGCCGTATCCGACAGTTCACGGACCTGCGGATCCACCACCCGGAGGATCGTCGTGTCCTCCGACGGTTGGTACAGGAATGCGAGATGCCGCCCATCGGAGGAGTAGCTCGGGTACTCCTCGCGTTCCGG
>DATDED010000073.1:0-7556 GCA_036523455.1 Gemmatimonadales bacterium | reverse complement strand
GTGGTGGATGCGCTCACGTCGATCGCCAGTCCCACCGCGCTCCGGTTGCTGGAGGGCGCCGTGGAGGATCCGGAGCGCGACGTGCGCATCGCGGCCGTCCGGTTTCTCAGCAGTCGCGGTCATCGAGGGGCGTTCCAGCGCATCGAGGCGGCGGTGCTCGGCGGCAAGCTGCGCCACGTGGATCTCACCGAGAAGATCGCCTTCTTCGAAGCGTTCGGGGCGCTGGCCGGCGGGTCGGGAGTGGGCGCGCTGGAGCGCATCCTGGTGCCGCGCGGGCTGCTGGCGCGCCGTGAGGATGCCGGCATCCGGGCCTGCGCCGCGATGGCGCTCGGGAAGATCCGCACGCCGGAGGCGCGGGCCGTGCTGGAGCGCGCGGCACAGGACAGGGAAGCACTCGTGCGCAACGCGGTGAGCCGTGCATTGCGGGAGATGCCGACATGAGCGACTCCGCCCCCGAGACCGGCGCCCCGGCCCCTCGCCGCTCCACCATCGCCGAGACGGTGGCCTCGACCGACGGCTTCCTGAGGCATGCCGGCCGGGAATTCCTGGTGCTGTTCTACGCCGCCCTGCGGTCGCTGAAACTGTACCCGCTCGAGAACGCCCAGGTGCAGAAAGCGCTGGACGACCTGCTGACCGCCACGCGCCACCTGCTGGACGTGGAGCAGGAGCTGGAGGTGCGGCTCCACGGCGAGTTCATCTTCGTGAACTCCACGCGCCTGCGCATGGCGCTCGAGAACTACGCCTCCTTCTCGCACGTGCTGTCGGTCATGCGCAGCTGTAACGTCGGGGCGATCCGCATCGACGACCAGGTGGACCGTCGGGAGATGCAGATCCTCGTCTCCCTGCTCCTCGCCTACGCGCCACGCGAAGCGAGCCCCGACAAGGTGCACCAGATCGCGGGCAAGCTGACGGAGGCGGGGGCGACGCACATCTCGGTCGAGCCGCCGATCGAGACCGATGAGAACCTCGCGGATTCGGAGCGGGCGAAGGAGGCGGCCAAGCGGACCTACGCCCGGTCGGTCGCGGTGACGCGTGAGGTGATCAACAGCCTGCGGCTTGGCCGCACGGCGAACGTGAAGCGCGTCAAGCGGGCGGTGCAGGCGATCGTCGACCAGGTGCTCAACAACGAGTCGTCGCTGCTCGGCCTCACGACGCTGCGCGACTACGACGAATACACCTTCGTCCACTCCGTCAACGTCTGCATTTTCTCCGTCGCGCTCGGCCGTAAGCTCGGCCTCACCAAGCTGCAGCTCTATGACCTCGGCATGACGGCGCTGTTTCACGACGTCGGCAAGTCCCGGGTCCCGCTCGAGGTACTCAACAAGGAAGGCGGCCTGAGCGAGGATGAGTGGCGGATTCTGCAGGCCCATCCCTGGCTGGGCGTGCTCACCCTGTTCGGCCTGCGGGGTTACGGCGAGATCCCCTACCGGGGCATGATCGTGGCCTTCGAGCATCACATGAAGACGGATCTCACGGGCTACCCCAAGTCGATCCGGCCCCGGACGCCCTCCATCTTCTCGAAAATCGTGGCGGTCGCGGACGGCTTCGATGCGGCGACGAGCCGGCGGGTGTACCAGACCGTGCCGATCCAGCCCGACCAGGTGTTGAAGGAGATGTGGGAGAACCCGCGCCGCGGCTACGATCCGGTGGTCGTCAAGGCATTCATCAACCTCATCGGCGTCTACCCCGTGGGCACGTGCGTCATCCTCGACACCTACGAGGTGGCGCTGGTGCACTCGGCCAACCCGGACACGAGCTTCATCCACCGGCCGGTGGTGCGCATCGTGGCGACGGCCGACGGCGCGATCCAGCGACCGGGCGAACTCGCCGACCTGGCCGAGCGCGACGCCCAGGGGAACTTTCCCCGCACGATCATCAAGGTCACCGACCCCCAGAAGTACGGCATCAACGTCAGCGACTACTTTGTCTGATCGGCCGATCGGCCGGGCATTCGGCGCGGCACGCGCCCAGGGGCGGGCGGCGTTGATCACCTACTTCACCGCCGGTTATCCCTCGTCCCAGGTCTGCTGCGCAGCGCTGCGGGCGGCCGAGCGATCGGGCGCCGACATCGTGGAAGTCGGCATCCCGTTCAGCGATCCGCTCGCGGACGGTCCCACCATTCAGCGCTCCACCCAGGCGGCGCTGGAGCAGGGCATGACCGTGGCGGGGGTCCTCGAGCTGGTGCGCACGGCGGGGCTCGGCGTCCCCGTGGTGCTGATGACCTACCTCAACCCGGTGCTCGCCTACGGCGTGGAACGGTTTCTCACGGACGCGGCGGCCGCGGGGGTGGCTGGTCTGCTCTGCACGGACCTGCCGGGCGGCGCTGATCCGGCGTTCGATCGCGCCGTCGCGGCGAGCCCGCTCGATCTCATCCGGCTCGCGGCACCCACGACCTCCGACGAGCGGTTGGCGGGCGCCCTCGCCGGCGGCGGCGGCTTCGTCTACTTCATCTCGCGGCTCGGGGTGACCGGCGCACGGCCGGATGCGCCGCCCGACCTCGAGCGTCACGTGCGGCGGCTGCGCGCGGCGACGCGTCTCCCCGTGGCGGTCGGGTTCGGCATCGGCACGCCGGCGCAGGCGGCACAGGCGGCGCGCTGGGCCGATGGAGTCGTCGTGGGCAGCGCGCTGGTCGAGGCGCTGGGGAGCGGGGGGCTGCCGGGGGTGGAACGGCTGCTGGGCGGGCTGGTGAGCGCCTTGCGCCAGCGCGGGGCGGCATGAGCTACCAGCGCTTCCTCGTCGTGTACGGCCGCCTGCTCGCGGTGATGGGTGCGGTGATCCCGGCCGGCGTGCTGATCGCGGACCGGCGCTGGCCGCCGCAGTGGATCGAGATCCTGGTGATGCTCGCGGCCTGCGTGGTGCTGCGCGGCCAGACGGTGCGGCTGTCCAAGTTCTCCTACCTCAATCAGACGGCCCTGGTGAGCCTCGCGGGCAGCCTGCTCGTGGGCCTTCCGGCGACGCTGCTCGCGCTGGCGGGCGGCATCCTGCTGGCGGACTGGGTGTGGCATCGCAAGACGGTGTGGGCGGCGGCGGTCAACTTCGGACGGGAGGCCACCGCCCTGACCGCTTCTTACGGCATCTACGCCGGGATTCTCTCGATCTCGGGAGTCGCGGATCCCGGCCTCCACGTGGCCACCATTCCGGCCGGGTTCTTCTTCGCGCTCGCCTACTTCCTGTTCAGCCGGTTGCTGTTCTACCTCAGTCTGCTGGTGCGCGGGAAGCTCGAGGAGAGCGAGCGGCTGCTCATCATCCGCTACGAGGTGATCTGGTATTTCGCGACCATGGCCGCGTTGGCGACCGTGGTCGGCGCCGTGCTCAACTGGCCGCCCGTGACGTGGCTGTTCGTGGCCGCCGGGCTCGGGGCGCTGGGGCAGCTGTTGAAACAGATGCTCGAAGAGGCCATCTCGGCGGAGGAGCTGAACAAGATTCACGCGATCGAATCGGTGATCACGAGCAACATCAGCCTGCACGACTCCTTCCAGCGCATCGAGCGCCTGGCGCACCGTCTGGTGGACTGGGGCGATCTGCGCATCTACCGGCGCGCCGACGAGGGCCTGCGGCTCGCGTATCGCAGCGCGATCGGCCGGCCCGACCGGGGCGAGCCCACGGCCGACGTGGCGGCGCTGCGCGGGCAGGTCGTCGCCAACGGAGAGACGCAGGTGATCAACGACGTCATGCGCGACCAGCGGGTCGCCGATCTGCCGGAGCACGTCCAGAGCCTGGTGCTGGTGCCGCTCCGGTTCGGCGACGCGGTGATCGGGACGCTGGAGCTCGAGCACCACAAGCGCCACGCCTACCGGCGCAAGGACATCGTCACGATCGCCACGTTCGCCAACCAGCTGGCCACGGCGATCCACATCAACGATCTGCGGCGCCCGATCGTGGAGACGCTCGATCGCATGACGCAGCAGCTCGGCACCATCGGGAAAGCCGCGGCTTCCCTGCGCGACGTCTCGCGCGCGGTGGTGACGTCGACCGAGGCGATCCGGAACGCCGCCACCGTCGAGGAGGCGGAAGTCTCGGGCGGGCTCGAGGCCACCGATACGCTGGCGCAGGTGTCTCGCCGTGTGGTGGCGGATGGGACGGAGGCGGCGCAGGCCTCGACCGCCGCGAGCGACGCGGCGAGCCGCAACCGGGAACGGGTCAAGGACGCGCTGGAACGGCTCGTGGCCCTCAAGGCGTTCGTGGGCGAAAGCTCCGGGAAGGTGCAGCAGCTCGGCGCCATGAGCCGGCGCATCACCGGGTTCATCGCGTCGATCCGCGAGTTTTCCGATATGACCAACCTGCTGGCGCTGAACGCGGCCATCGAGGCGGCGCGTGCGGGGCGCCACGGCAGAGGGTTCGCCGTCGTGGCGGAGGAAGTCCGGCGTCTGGCCGAGCAGAGCGCCGAGGCCGCGGCCGAGGCCGGGGAGCTGGTGGCCGACATCCACCGCCAGGTGGGGGAAGTCGTCGAGCAGATGCGGCGCGGGCAGGTGAACGTGGCGGGCGTCGAGGATCTGTCGTCGGACGCGCTCGAGGCGCTCGAGGCGATCGTGCGGGCGACAGCCGAAGCGACCGCGCATGCGCGGCGGATCGCGGCTGCCGCCGGCGAACAGGACGACGCGTTCGGCAAGCTGCGACAGCGCATCAGCGCGGTGGCGGCCATCTCGCTGCAGAACCGGGCGGAGGCCGAGGGCGTGACGGCACGCGCGGACGAAGCGGCGCAGGGGCTGGGAAACCTGGAGGCGGCGGCCCGCGATCTGGAGCAAGTGGCGTCTCGACTGCGCGATCTGACCCGCGGCTTTGCCAGCCTCGACTAGCCCCACTAGCATTCCCTGACCATGCGACAACTCGAGCGGGTGTACGTGGCGCTGGGCTCCAACATGGGGGCCCGCGAAGCTCACCTGGCGTTCGCCCGGCTGCGGCTGTCCACCCTGCCGCACACCCATCTCGTGGCGGCTTCACAGATCGAGGAGACGGCTCCCATCGGACCAGCCGGGCAGGAGGCCTACCTCAACCAGATGGTCCTGCTCGTCACGGCGCTCGAGCCGCAGGAGCTGCTGGAGCATTGCCGGGAGATCGAAAGTCAGCGCGGACGGGAGCGACGCGAGCGGTGGAGCGCCCGCACGCTCGATCTGGACATCGTGCGTTTCGGCGAGCGGGCGATCGAGACACCCGAGCTCACGGTGCCCCATCCCGAGCTGCCCAACCGCGACTTCTGGCGCCGCGAGCTGGCCGAGCTCGACCTTCTCGCTCCGCAGCGCGCGTGACCGACGCCGCGCGCCCCGTGACGACCCACGAGCTGCTGCGCCTGAAGGCGCAGCACGTCCCCATCGTCATGCTGACCTGCTACGACGCGCTGTTCGCCCGGTTGCTGGACGGCGCCGGAGTGGACATCCTGCTCGTAGGCGACTCGGTGAACCAGGTGCTCGCCGGCGCCGAGACCACGCTCTCGGCCACGCTGGAGCAGATGATCTACCACACGCGCATCGTCCGGCGCGGCGCTCAGCGCGCCATGGTCGTGTGCGATATGCCGTTCCTGACCTACCAGGTCAGCAGGGAAGAAGCGATCCGGAACGCCGGCCGGGTCATGGCGGAGACGATGTGCCAGGCGGTGAAGCTCGAAGGCGGTGCGCCGCTCGCTCCGACGGTGCGGGCGTTGGTCGAGGTCGGCATTCCGGTGATGGGGCACATCGGGCTCACGCCCCAATCGGTGCATGCGCTGGGCGGCTACCGCGTGCAGGGCCGTGACGACGTGGCCGCGCAGCGGCTCCGGAACGATGCCAAGGCGCTCGAGGAGGCCGGGGCGTTCGCGGTCGTGCTCGAGCTTCTGCCCAGTCAGCTCGCCGGCGAGATCACGACATCGCTCACGATCCCCACGATCGGGATCGGCGCCGGGCCGTCGTGCGACGGGCAGGTGCTGGTGTTGCACGATATGCTGGGGTTGAACGACCGTTTCAGCGCCAAGTTCGTCAAGCGTTACGCGTCGCTGGCCGACGACGTGCGCGCGGCGGTGGCCGCGTTCAGCATGGAGGTCCGGGAAAAGCGGTACCCGGACGCCGCGCACACGTTCGAGCGCTAGGGGGCACTGAGCCCGCCACCGGGGACCTACCGTTGCGGCGGGTCCCCCATTTCCTTTCTCCGGTGCACGAAGTCGCCAGTCGGACCGAGATGCAAGCCTGGTCGCGGCGGGAGCGCTCCCGGGGCCGGCGCATCGCGTTCGTGCCGACTATGGGGTTCCTGCACGAAGGACACCTGCGGCTCGTCGATCGCGCCCGCGAGCTGGCCGATGCGGCGGTCCTCAGCATCTTCGTCAATCCACTCCAGTTCGGTCCCGCCGAGGACTTCGCGCGATACCCGCGCGACCTCGGTCAGGATCGCGCGCTCGCCGAGGCGCGCGGCGTGGACTGCGTGTTCATCCCGACGGCGCAGGAGATGTACCCGGCCGAGCCGCTGGTGCGCGTCGCGCCCGGGCCCATGGCGGAATCGCTCGAGGGCGCTGCCCGGCCGGGACACTTCGCGGGCGTCCTCACCGTCGTCGCCAAGTTGTTTCATCAGGTGGAGCCGGACGTCGCGGTGTTCGGCCGCAAGGATTTCCAGCAGGCGATGCTGGTGCGCCAGATGGTGCGCGATCTGGACTTTCCGCTCGAGATCGAGGTCGCACCGACCGTGCGCGAGCTCGACGGTCTGGCGCTCTCCTCCCGCAACGCGTACCTGACTCCGGATCAGCGGCGCTCGGCCATCGTGCTGTTCCGCTCGCTGCGCGAAGCCGAGCGCGCCTGGCGCGTGGGTGAGGCGGCCCCGAGTGCCCTGCAGCGCAAGGGGCTGGAGACGCTGGCCGCGCCCGACGTCCATCCCGAGTACTTCGCTCTGGTCGACGGCGGACTGACGCCGGTCGACCGGGTCACCCAGACGACGGTCGCGCTCGTGGCGGCGCGCGTCGGCACCACCCGGCTCATCGACAACGTGGTGCTCGGCGATGGCGTCGGCGCCGATCCTACCGTGCGCGGGTAGGGATGCTGCCAGACTGGGCTGTTGTCACCCCCGACCGTCGGGCGCACATCGAGCGCGTGGCCGGGCTGCTGGCGCAGTGGGCAACCGCCCTGGCCGTCCCCGCCACCGAAGCCGAACGCTGGCGGCGCGCCGCCTGGTTGCACGATGCGCTGCGGGACGCTCCGGCCGCCACCGAGCTCGACCACGGACCGATGTGCGCCGACCGCCTGGCCCGGGACGGGGAGCGGGACCAGGGAGTGCTCGACGCCGTGCGCTACCACTCGCTGGGCTATGCCGGGTGGGACAGCGTGGGACGCATGCTGTATCTCGCCGACTATCTCGAGCCGGGCCGCCGCTTCGATGCCCCACTGCGGACGGCGCTGCGAGAGCGGATGCCGGAGGAACACGGCGCGGTGCTGCGCGAGGTGGCCCGGCGCCGGATCGAGTGGATTCTGCGATCATCGTGGGGATTGAAACCGGAAACGGTGGCCTTCTGGAACGCACTCGTCTCGGCCTGATCGTCGGGCTGCTGCTCTGTTTGGCCTGCGGGCACGACGACGCGCGGCCCGCCTTCGCGGTGCCGGGCC
>DATDED010000072.1:0-2660 GCA_036523455.1 Gemmatimonadales bacterium | reverse complement strand
CACGTACCAACGGTCCGGCGCGGGGCCAGCGCATCACCGGCCTGGTATTGAAGCGCGTGGCGGACGGCCTCGAGCGCCGCATCCCGCTGCCCGCGGGAGCCGTGCTGGGCGCCGTGGACTGGGCGCCGGACGGCCGTCGCGTCGCCTTCACCAACACGCGGCCGGACGGCATCGAGCTGTGGGTGGCCGACGTCGCCGCGGGGACGGCCCGGGCGCTGACCCCGCCCACGTTGAACGCGACGGCGGGAGGCGCCTGCGACTGGATGCCGGACGGCACGCGGCTCGTGTGCCGGTTCGTGCCGGCGAATCGCGGGCCGGCGCCCGTCGCGCCGTCCGTTCCCGCCGGACCGACGGTCCAGCAGACCAGCGGTCGCGCCGCGCCGGTCCGCACCTACGAGGACATGATCGAGGACGCGTACGGCGAGGCGCTGTTCGACCACTACTTCACCTCGCAGCTGGCCCTGGTGGACGCGGCGTCCGGTGCCATAACGATGATCGGGGCGCCCGCCGTCTATGACGAAGCCGCCCCGTCGCCCGACGGCGCCTATCTCTTCGTCTCGAAGACGGTGCGGCCCTACTCCTACCTGGTGCCGCAGGAGGACTTCCCCACGGTGTACGAGGTCTGGTCGTCCCGCGGCGAGCCGGTGCGCGAGATCGCGCGTATTCCGCTCGCCGAGACGACGCCGGTCGGCGGCGTGCGCACCGGGCCGCGGTTCGTCACCTGGCGCCCCGACGCGCAGGCCACGCTGGTCTGGGTCGAGGCGCTGGATGGCGGCGACACCCGCCGGCCCGCCGACATCCGGGACCGCGTGGTGACGTTGCCGGCCCCGTTCACCGCGGAGCCCGCCGAGCTGGCGCGGACCCGCGACCGCTTCACCGGCCTGCGCTGGGGCGCCGGCATCGCGTTGCTGTCGGAGGCCAACCGGATGAAGCGGTGGACGCGCACGTGGCTGCTGGACACGCAGCACCCGGGCGTCGCGCCTCGCGCCGTGTGGGACCGCAGCGCGGAAGACCGCTATGGCGATCCCGGATTTCCGGTCATGCGACCGGTGGGCTCGAGCGCCATGCTGCTGCAGTCCGGGGAGTTCATCTACCTGATCGGCGCCGGGGCGACCGCGCAAGGGGACCGGCCCTTCCTCGATCGCCTGAGCCTGCGGACGCTGCGTGCCGAGCGGCTGTGGCGCGCCGACACCGTCCACTACGAGACCGTCGTAGCGCTGCTCGACGACCGCGCGGGCCGTCTCGTCACCCGGCGCGAATCGACGAGCGAGCCGCCCAACTACTACGTGCGCGAGATGCGCGGCAACCGCCTGCGCGCCCTGACGGCGTTCCGCGACCCGGCCCCGCGGCTCGCCGGAGTGAAGAAGCGGCTGGTCACCTACCAGCGCGAGGACGGGCTCCCACTGTCCGGGACGCTCTATTTGCCCCCCGACTACCGCCCCGGCACCCGACTGCCGGTGATCATGTGGGCCTATCCGACGGAGTTTGCCTCCGTGGCCGCCGCGGGTCAGGTGACCGCCACCACCAACCGGTTCACCTTCTACCGGGGACCGACGCACCTGCTGCTCCTGACGCAGGGCTACGCCGTGTTCGACGACCCCAAGATGCCGATCGTGGGCGGCGACACCGCCAACAACCACTACGTCGAGCAGCTCGCCATGGACGCGCGCGCGGCGGTCCGCGCGGTGGTGGATCTGGGCGTGGCCGATCCCGACCGGATCGGCGTGGGCGGCCACAGCTACGGCGCCTTCATGACCGCCAATCTGCTGGCGCACACCGACCTGTTCCGCGCCGGCGTGGCGCGCTCGGGCGCGTACAACCGGACGCTCACGCCGTTCGGCTTCCAGTCCGAGGAGCGGACCTTCTGGGAGGCGCCCGAGGTGTACCAGCGCATGTCACCGTTCGTCTACGCCGACAGCATCAACGAGCCGATCCTGCTGATCCATGGCGCGGCCGACAACAACTCGGGGACGTTCCCCATCAACTCGGAGCGGCTCTACGCCGCCATCAAGGGTCTGGGAGGGACGACGCGACTGGTGATGCTGCCGCTCGAGGCCCACGGCTACGCGGCGCGGGAGTCGGTGCTCGACGTGCTGGCCGAGATGGTGGACTGGTTCGACCGCTATGTGAAGCAGGCGCCGCCGCGCCCGGTCGTGGGCACCCGCTGAGCCGGGTCAGGGCTCCTGGTTTCGCTCCCAGGAGCCGTACACCGGGTTGGGCAGCACGAAGAAACGGCGGCCGAATTCGGCGAGCGCCGTCGTATCGCCCCGGACGTCCTGTGTCAGATGCGGGAAGTCCTGGATGTTGTCGCCGATCCACTCGACCACGGCCAGGGCGGGCAGACCCGGCGCGGCCGTCCCTTGCTGCACCCGCTCGAAGCGCGGATTCTTGTTCGATTCCCCCGGGGGCATGCACAGCACCAGGTCGGTCGGGATGCCGGCGGTCTCGAGATTGGCGCGCGTGTCCGCGCACAGGGAATCCGCGCGATTGGTGACGATCACGACGCGTCCGCCGAAACGGCGGACCGTGGCGGTGAACGCCGCGGCGCCGGGGATCACTCCCGCGGCGCGCTCCCGCACCCACGACGCCCAGCTCGCGTCGCTGTAGCCGCTGTCCACGCTCGCGCGACGTCGCTCGTACTCGCTGTTGTCGAGCACGGT
>DATDED010000071.1:0-5336 GCA_036523455.1 Gemmatimonadales bacterium | reverse complement strand
GCCGCCAGATTCGTGATGGTGGAGAACCCGAGACACCGGATGCCGCGCGCGCGGGCCACGATCACTTCGGGCACTGTGGACATGCCCACGGCGTCGATCCCAAGTCGTTGCAGCATACGGATTTCCGCTGGCGTCTCATAGGACGGGCCGAGCAGCCCGACGTAGACCCCCTCCTCCAGGGCGATCCCGGCCTCCCGGGCTGCTTGCCGCGCCAGCGCGCGCAGCCCCGCGTCGTACGGCTCGCTCATGTCCGGGAACCGCTCTTCACCCTGCAGCACCGGGCCAATCAGCGGATTGCGAAACATCAGGTTCACGTGATCCGCGATCAGCATCAGCGTGCCCGCGCGGAATGTGGGCCGCACCCCGCCGGCCGCGTTCGTGACGATCAGCGTGCGGACGCCCAGCCGGGCGAATACCCGGACCGGGAGCGCGGCGACGTCCGCGGAATGACCTTCGTAGAGATGGAACCGGCCGCTCTGCACGAGGACCGGCACGTCCTCGAGCGTCCCGGCGACGAGCTCTCCTCTGTGCCCCGCGACGCTCGGCTGTGGGAACCCGGGGATCTGCGCGTAGGGAACGCGCACCGCCTGTTGGACCTCGTCGGCCAGGTGCCCGAGCCCCGAGCCCAGCACGATCGCGACCGTCGGCGCGCGACCCTCGAGCCGCTTCCGCACCGCCCCCGCGGCCTCCTCGATCATCGCCTCACGCGCACCCGATGTGTCGCTCACGCCAGTTTCTCCAGTTCGCTTTGGACCCGTGACACCAGCGCCACTCGCTCGAACTCCGGCAGGAAGGCGCTCTCACAGGCGTTGAGAGTGACCCGGACTAGCTCTTCCCGGGTGAGCCCGAGGACGGCGTGCGCGGTGAAATACTCGTCGGTGAGCGTGATGCCGTCCACCAGCCGGCCGTCGGTATTCAGCGTGACCACGACGCCCTGCTGCAGGTAGGTCCGGAACGGATGCTCGCGCAGCGACGCCACCGTGTGCGTGTGGACGTTGCTCGTCAGACACATCTCCAGCGGAATCCGGCGGGCGACGACCTCCTCGAACAACGCCGGATCTTCGCTCAGCCGCGTGCCGTGGCCGATGCGCTGCGCCCCGCACACGTGCAGCGCGTCGCCGATCGAATGGGGACCGTCGCCCTCGCCCGCGTGACAGGTGCACGCCAGGCCGTGCTGCGCGGCGAATTCGAAGGCGGCGCGGAAGTTCCGCGCGGAGTGCCCGCGTTCGGCTCCGGCCAGATCGAAGGCGATCACACCTTCGCCGCGGTAGTCGGCGGCCGCCCGGGCCAGGTCGAGCGAGCGCGCCGGCGGCAGCGTGCGGATGCCGCACATGATGAGCCCCACCTTCGTGCCCGTCTCCGCCGATGCGCGCCGCACACCCGCCAGCGGCGCCTCGATCGCCTGGCTGAGGGTGAGCGCCGGCTGGTGCAGCAGCGGGGAGTAGCGCACCTCCACGTAGCGTACGTTCTCCTGGGCGACGTCCACCACGAACTCGTACGCGATCCGCTCCAGGGCTTCGGCCGTCTGCATCACCGACAGGTTCACGGCGTACTTCTCGAGATACTCCTCGAGGCTCTGCGCGGCGGTGATCATCAACGCACGCGCCAGATCCTCGGGCGTGTCGGCCGGGAGGCGCACGCCCTGGGCTCGCGCCAGCTCCAGCATCGTGCGCGGCCGCAGGCAACCGTCGAGATGCACGTGCAGCTCGGCCTTGGGCCAGGCGCGTAGCGCTTCCTTTGTCAGACGCGGCGGTCCGCGACGAGCCGTCACGACGACCCGCAGCACCGCCCCCGCTTCGGGGATCGGATCCCCCGAATCGACCGTCCGCCCCACGCCGTCGGTGACGTACGCGCCCCCCCCTCCACCGTCCGCGGAGAGCAGGTCCGCGAGCGATCGGTCCAGCGCCGCGACCGCGTCCCGCACCGTCGCGCCCCGTGGCACGTCCACCGGCCGCTCGTTGACGAATACCCGTACGCTGTCGGCGGTCACCGCGTCTCCCTCTCGTCCCCATGGAATCGCACGTCGCCGGGGGCGCTCACCGGCTGTGGCACGACGCCCAGATACGCGATGATGGCGTCGATGTCTACCACCCCGGCGTCGACGCGCGGGGCCGTCGTGAGCATCGCGAAGCCGTCGCCGCCGTTCGCCAGAAAATCGGGGACCGCCAGCGTGTAGTGCCGCTTCAGGTCGAGCGAGCGGCCGTTCAGCAATCGGACCCTGCGGATGCGATGGCCCTCGGACCGAGTCGGGCTGTACCAGACCTGAAGTCCGGACACGTGGACCTGGGGCCTGCCCCCGGCGAGCGCATGCTCCAGGGTCGCGCGCAGCTCAGCGCCCGTCAGCGTGACCCGGACCAGCCGGTTCTGGAACGGCTGCACGTCGAACAGCGCGCCGTAGCTGACCGGTCCCGCGGGCAGGTCGGCGCGAATGCCGCCGTTGTTGATGAGGGCGACGTCGGCCTTCCCGATGTTCCGGTAGGCGTCCGCCACGAGTCGCCCCAGCGGGTACTCGTCCCCGGTTCGACCCAGCGGCGTGCGCAGACTGGCCACCGTGCGGGCGGTGATGCTGTCCACCACGTGCTGCTCCCGGAACAGCGCCGTGGTGATGTCGCGATCCGGCGCAACCGAGTCCGCCCACGGCGTCTCGAGCCGCGTCCGAACCACACGTCCCCCGCCGGCTGCGCGGACGAAATCCACCACCGCGATGGCCCGCCCCGAGCTCCCCGCCTGCACAATCGGGATACCATGCACCACGGTATCCACCCGCTCGTGCGTGTGTCCGGCGACGATCAGGTCCACCGACGCCGAATCGAGCCCATCGGCGAGCGCCAGGATCTCCCCCCGGCAGCCGGTCGAATCACATACTGCGCCGCCGTGCGCCAGCACGATGACGAAGTCCGCCGCGGCACGCGCCGCGGGAAGCACCCGACGCACCGCGCCCGCCAGGTCGCCGAAGACCAGCTCGGCTAGATTGCCCGGACGGGTCGTTTCGGGGGTGCTGCGGGTGGTCAGGCCGATGACCGCCACCTTCGCGCCGCCGCGCGTCACCACGGTCCACGGCGTCACCCAGTCCGGCACCCGCCCCGCGGAGTCGCTGATGTTGGCGGACACGAACGGATACCGGGCTTCGCGCACGCGCGCCTGCAGCGTATCCACACCCCACTCGAAGTCACGTTCGCCGATCGTGGCGGCGTCGATCGCCAGGGAGTTGAAGGCCGCGATCACCGGCCGGCCGAACTCGAAGTTCGCGAGCGGAGTACCCTGGATCTCGTCGCCGCCGTCGAGGCGGACGCTCGGGCATCCGCAATCCTTCGCGAGGTTGTCGAGCCAGGTCTTGATCGCCGCGGCGCCCCCAACCGGCCGACCCTGCGACCAGGCCCACACGCGCGGCTGCAGGGCGCCGTGGAAGTCCGTGATCGCCAGCACGCGCAGCAGGGTGCTGTCGGTCTGGGGAACGGGCGGTGGCGGCGGCGCGAACGCAGCCCGGGCCGCGGAGTCGCCGGGAGGCAGGATGGCCCAGTTGAGCGTGTAATAGGCGGCGGCCATGACCGTATCGACCCGGCGGACTTCCTCGGCGAGCAGCTCGCCGATATCCTCGCCGCGATCGTACACGATGGGGGCGCCGAGCAGCATCGTGTACCCACCCCCGCCGGCGGCCCGGTAGCTGTTGGTGGCGAAGGTGAAGCTGTCGGCGGCGGACACGGGACGGCCGTTCACCGTGAGACTCTCGATGCGCTGTCCCGGGGGCCGCGACAGGTCGATGCGGTAGCTCGCCCCGCTCACCACGTCGAAGTTGTAGCCCTGCACGGCGTCGTTCACGATGCGGCGTCCCGGCGCGTAGGTCCGGTAGTATTCAGCCGAATGTTCCAGGAAGCCCCTGAGCTGCTGCCCCGAGATCCGAACGGCGACCAGAGTGTTCTCGTACGGATAGATCCCGGCGACGTCGCGCCGGTGGATCGTTCCGTCGGGCAGGCCGCTCGACGGATCGAAATCCGCCGTGGCCGCGAGCTGGGCGCCCGACCGGCGTCGCTGCACGGCGTTGATGAAATCGAGCAGCGGCGTGTCCTCGGCGCGGCCGTACCGCCCGTCGAAGCCGGGACCCCCGGTGCCGAGCGCCTCATCGGCCCAGGCCCGCACCCGCTCGTGCGCATCCGCGAAGCGGCGCACGAACTGGGGAACCTCCCCCACCTCTCCGAGCGGAATGAGATCGCCGCGCACCTGAGCGACACGCCACCGCCCCCGTGCGGCGCCGTCCCGGGCCAGCCAGACGTGCACCACCGACAGGCTCAGCGCCCAGTTCCTCGGCTGCACGAAATGGACGCCGTCGATCACGGAGTCGCGTATTTCGCGGTGGGTGTGGCCCACCACGACCACGTCCGGCCGGGGCGTCATGCGCGCCAGTGCCGCGGCGTCGTTCTCCGGGCCCACGTGCGTCGTATCGTAGGACGACGCCTCCCCCATGCCGCTGTGGATCAGCACGACCTTGAGGTCCACCCCCGCCCGCTCGAGCGCGGCCAGGGCGGCCGGAGCGGCGGCGGCGATCGCCCGCACGTGAACCCGTCCGCGGAGCTGTCGCCGGTCCCACACGTTCACCCCCGGCGTCGTGAGTCCCGTGATCCCCACACGCACCGGGCCGCGCTGGATCACCACCGTCGCCGGGAACAGCAGCGAGTCCCGCGACCCACCCCTGCCCCCGACGGTCGCCACCACGTTGGCGCTGACGTAGCGGAACGTGGCGTCGCTGTCCGCGCTCGCCAGCAGATCCAGGCCGAAATCGAAGTCGTGGTTGCCGGGCGTCGCTACGTCGTACTGCAGGGCGTTGAGGGCGTCCACGACCGGATCGGGACGCCGCCGCTCGACGCGCCCGAAGTACTTGGCGAACGGGTTCCCCTCCAGCAGGTCGCCCGCGTCCACCAGGAGCACCTCGCCGGGATACTGGGCGCGCAGCGTCGTCAGGATCGCCGCCGCGCGCGACAGGCCGCCGCGCGACGCACGGTCGCGCACGTAGTCCCAGCCCAGCACACGGCCGTGGACGTCCGTGGTGGCGACGATCACGACGTGGGCGGTATCGGGACTGGGAAGCGGCGCCTGCTGGACTGCGACCACGAGACTCAGGAGGAAGCGCATGATGAGCCGAAAATTGCCAAGGCCCGGGTCGCAGCGCTACCTTCGACGCCCATGTCGCCGGCCGACTATCTCACGACCCTCGCCGAGCCGACGCGGCTGCGCGTGCTCAACTGCCTGGCGGCCACCACGCTCTACGTGTCGGACCTCGTGGACATTCTCCATCTGCCCCAGCCCACTGTGTCGCGGCACCTCCGCGTGCTGCGGACCCT
>DATDED010000070.1:0-7924 GCA_036523455.1 Gemmatimonadales bacterium | reverse complement strand
CGTTCCGTCGCGTGCTGAAATTCGACCCGGACCACGTGGGCGCGCTGTTCTACGAGGGTGTGGTGCTGGCCCGTCTGCGCCGCTACCGCGAAGCGGTACATCGCTGGGAGCAGGTGACCCGTCTCGATCCGTCGGGACCGTATGCGCAGCGCGCCCGGATGCACGCGCGCACCGCCGTCGACTTGCAGCACATCTTCACCTCCGACGCGGCCTGACCTGGTATGGCGATCGAAGGTCCGCTCCGCGAGCTCGGCATCCACGACGTCTTCCAGCTGCTCGATCTGAGCCGGAAGACGGGCGTCCTGCGGGTCACGTCGGAGCTGCGGCACAACGCGGGCACGGTCTACTTCGACGACGGCGCCGTCATCTACGCCGAGATCCGCAGCAACCCGCATCCCCTGGGCGGCCTGCTGCTGCGCAGCGGGAAGATCACCGATGCCGACCTGGAGCGCGCGCGGGACATGCAGACCCGGCAGGGCGATGCACGCCGGCTGGGCGAAATCCTCGTCGCCCTCGGCGCCATTACGCCGCGCGAGCTGCAACGCCAGGTGCGCTTCCAGGTCGAGGAAGTCGTGTTCGAGGTGATGAGCTGGCGCGAGGGCTACTTCTCGTTCACCGAAGGCCCGCTCACCGACGTGTCCGCCGAGGCCGCCTTCAAGATCTCGACCGAAGCGCTGCTGATGGAGGGCGCCCGGCGGATCGACGAATGGGCCCGCATCGAGAAGCACGTGCCGCACCTCGGCGTGATTCCGGCGTATGCCCCCACCACCGACGGCGGCGGTCTGGATCTGTTGCCGGCGGAGTGGGAGGTGCTAGCGCTGATCGACGGGCACCGCGACTTGCGCGCCATCGCCGCCACGCTGGGCCGCTCGGATTTCGATATCGCGAAGACGCTGTTCGGGCTCGAGAGCGCGGGGTTGATCGTGCTGCTCGATCCCGGAACGGCCCCGCGCGGCCGATTCGGCTCGGCCGACGCGGCCGCCCTCGTCGCCACCGCCGAGGCGGCCTTCGGGCGCCATGACCTGGACGGCGCCCGTGCCGCCGCGGAGCAGGCCGCGGCCGCGCACCCCCACGACCCGGCGGTGCACCTGCTGCTGGGGCGGATTCAGCTCGCCGCCGGGCGGGCCGGTCCCGCCGCGGATGAGCTTAGGCGCGCCCAGCGGCTCGATCCGCTCGCGGTCACGGCATACCGTCTGCTGGGATTCGCCCTCGTGCAGCTGGGACGGTTTGCCGAAGCGGTGGAGCAGTGGCAGGAGTGGGAGCGGCTGCTGGAGAACGATCCCGCCGAATCGGCGCAGCTCGCCGAGGTACAGGCGTCCCGATCTGCCGCGCAGCTGCTCGCGGGAGCGCATACCAATGCCTGACGACATCAAGATCCTGTCGACCGAGCTGGCGCGCGACCCGCAGAGTCTCGTGTTCCTGCGCCTCGGGGAGCTGTTGCGCCAGAAGCGCCAGTTCGAGGCCGCGGCGCGCGTCGCGCTGCATGGACTGGAGCGCCATCCGCACCTGGCCGACGCGCACGACCTCTACGCCCGGATCCTCGCCGACCGGCACGACTACGAGCGGGCGTTCGACGAATGGGACATGACGCTGCGCATCGCTCCGCAGCACACCGGTGCGCTCAAGGGCCTTGCCTTCCTGTACTTCAAGATCGGCGATCTCGCGCAGGCCGAAGCGCATCTGCAGACGGCGGCCCACATCGATCCCGATGACGGCAGCATCCCTCAGGCGTTCGCGGTGATCCGCGGGGGAGCGGCGGCCCCGGCGGGTGCGCCGGCGGACCGCTTCGAGCCGGGAGAGGACCGCACAGCGGCGCCGCCGCCGGCGCCGCTGGAGCCAGAGGAGACCGTCCCGCCGATGCCCGAGGAGCGCATCTTCGCCGGGCTGGAAGGCGCCGAGGAGGGGCTGCTGCTGCTCGACGCGGCGGGGCTCGTCCTGGGCGGCGCGCTCAAGACGCCCGGCGGCGCCGACGTCACCGACCGGGTGGCGGCCTACCTGGCCGGCGTGTCGCAGGAAGCGGGACGCACGGCTCGTCTCCTCGAGCTCGGCGGGTGGCGCGGCCTCTCCGCGGAAGGTCAGGGCGGGCACGTCTTCGTGGCGCAGCCGACGCCGGAATCGCTGCTGCTCATGTTGCGAGACCGCTCGGTGCCGCTGGGCCGTCTGGGACTGCTCGCGCAACGCGCGGCGCAGGCGGCCCGCACCTGGCTGGAGCGGCAACGGTGAGCGGCAGCGGCGGCTCGGCGTTCGGCAGCGCGCTCGATCTGGTCACCCGGGTGCGCGGGGTCCGGGGCGCGATGCTGGTCGCGCGGCCCGACGGGCTCGTCGTCGCCGAGCAGCTGATGGAGGGCATCAAGGGAGGTGCGGTGGCGGCGCTGGCCGCGAGTGTGACCGTGCGGCTGCAGCGCGCCATGGGCACGGCGGGACTGGGCTCGTGCCAGTTCTGGCACCTGCAGTGCGACCACGGATCGCTGCTGGCGGTGACGGTCGGCGAGACCATGCTCGTCGTCGCGGTGACGGAGCCGGACGTGAACGTCGGCCTGGTGCGGCTGGAGCTGCTGCGGGTGGCGGAGTCCACGGCGTGACCACGGTCCGCGCGGTGGAGATGTGGACGCTCGATCCGCTCACGACCTACGTCGCCGAAGCGGGGGCGCGCCTCGTGTTGCTGATGACGCCCGCGGGGCAGGTGCTGGCCCAGTCGGGCTTTTCCAAGGCGCTGGACGTGATGGGGGCGTCGGCGCTGGGCGCGGCGATCATGGCGTCGACGGCCGAGCTCGCCCGCCTGCTCGGTCAGCCGCCGTTCTCGGCGCTCAACCATCAGGGCCGGCAGCACGGCATTTTCTTGAGCGGCTTCGCCACCGACCGGGGGCCGCTGGTCGCCCTCGTCGTCTACGATCTCGACGTTTCGTCGCTCGGCTTGGTCCAGTTATTCTTTGAGCACCTCGTGGCCGACTTGCGCGCCGCGAGCCCGAAGGCGGGCGCCACGAAGAGCGTACTGGCGGCCGATTTCGAACGGGAGCTCACAGAGAGCCTCAACGCGCTCTTCGGGAGATAGCCGGCCGTGTCTCTGGTCAACTTCACCACGCGGGAAATCACCTGTAAGATCGTCTACTACGGACCGGGCCGGTCCGGCAAGACGACCAATCTGCACTACATCTACGGTCGCGTGCCCGATTCGCGGCGCGGCCGCATGGTGTCGCTCGCGACCCAGACCGACCGGACGCTGTTCTTCGATTTTCTCCCGATCGACCTCGGCCAGATCTCGGGGTTCACGACGCGGTTCCAGCTCTACACGGTCCCGGGGCAGGTCTACTACAACGCCACGCGCCGCCTCGTGCTCCAGGGCGCCGACGGCGTCGTCTTCGTCGGGGACAGCCAGGCGCGGCAGCTCGATGAGAATCTCGAGAGCCTGCAGAATCTCCAGGCCAACCTGCTCGACCACGCCATCGACATCCGGACCATGCCGCTCGTGATGCAATACAACAAGCAGGACCTGCCGCGCGAGCTGATCCTGCAGCCGATCGAGCTCGACGACGCGCTCAACTTCCGCGGCGTGCCGAGCTTTCCCGCCGACGCGCTGCACGGCAACGGCGTCTTCGAAACGCTGAAGTCGATCACCGAGCTCGTGCTGCGCCGCCTGGCCCAGGGAGCGCCCGCGTGACGACCTCGCTCAACCCGAAGTTCACCTTCGAGACCTTCGTGGTGGGCGCGGCCAACCGCCTGGCCGTGACCGCGGCGCGCACCGTCGCCGAGAGTCCGGGGTCGGCCTACAACCCACTCTTCATCTACAGCGGCTCGGGCCTCGGGAAGACGCACCTGCTGATGGCGATCGGCGCCGCCGCCAAGAAGCTCGTGCCCACGCTCGGGGTCGAATACCTGACCCTCGACGAATTCGTGGAGGCGTTCCACGCCGCCATCGCCGCGGGCCAGGGCGACGCGTTCCGGCGCCGCTTCCAGACCGTGGACGTCCTGCTCATCGACGACGTCCAGTTCCTCACCAACCGGCGCGAGATGCAGGCCGAGCTGTTGCGGCTCTCCGAGGCGCTGCAGTCGGCCGGGCGCCAGATCGTGCTCACCAGCGACCGGCCGCCGGTCGAAATCGAGAACCTGGACGAGCGCCTGATCTCACGGTTCTCCGGCGGGCTCGTGGTGGACATCGGGACGCCCGACTACGAGACCCGGGTCGCCATCCTGCGGCGCAAAGCCGAGGAGCGCGGGGCGGAGTTCCAGCCGGGCGTGCTGGAAACGGTCGCCGCGGCCGGGTTCGCCAACGTGCGGGAGCTGATGGGCGTGCTCAACCGGCTCGTCGCCTACCAGGCGGTGAACGACACGCCGCTCACCCCTGACGGCGCCAAGTCACTGCTCGGGGCCGAGCCGCGCCCCGCCACGGCCCCGGCCGCGCTGTCCGAGCGCACGCCGACGCCGGATGAATTCGCGGCGTTTCTCACCGACGTGACGGTGACCGTCGGGAAGGCGGTGGAGGCGTGGCGGGCCCGGATCGCGGAAGCGATTCTCCGCTGGGAGGGCGAGGGGTACCGGACGCGGCGGCTCGAGCAGCTGCTCGAGCAGGATACGCCCATCGCCCCCGACGAGGAGATCGGCGCCTTCGCCCGCGACGTGGAGCGGTTGCGGGCGCTGGAAGCGGAAGTCTCCCAGTTCGATCCACAGGCCTCGGGCCAGAGTGTCTTCCGCGATCCCGAGCGGCTGGCCGAGGCGGAGGAGTCGGCCGCGCGCATCCGGGCCGGGGCAGCGCCTCCGCCGGGGCCGTCGGCCGCCCTGCCGTTCGCCACCTTCGCCGTCGGGCCCTCGAACCAGCTCGCCGTCAACGTGGTGAGGGAGGTGCTGGACCAGCCGGGCCGCCGCTACAACCCCCTCGTGCTCATTGGCAAGAGCGGCGTGGGGAAGTCCCACCTGCTCAATGCGCTGGGGATCGAGCTGGCGCGGGATCCGGCCGCGGTCGTCGCCTGCCTGTCCACCCAGGCGTTCATCGACGAGTTGATCACCGCGCTGGACGGCAACCGGATGGAGTGGTGGCGTGCCCGCTACCGGCGGGCCACCGCGCTGCTGCTCGACGACATTCATCTGATCGGCGGCAAGGACCGGACGCAGGAGGAGCTGTTCAACCTGTTCAACCTGTTCCAGGACCTCGAGCGGCAGCTCGTCTTCACGGCGCCGGCGCATCCCAAGACGCTGCATGGTATCGAGCAGCGCATCGCGTCGCGGCTCGAAGGCGGCCTCGTGGTCGAGCTGACCGAGCCGGACCGCGAGGTGCGGCGCACCGTGGTGGAACGGGCGCTGGGGATGCAGGAGGTCCCCGAGGATCCGGCGCTGGTGGACTACCTGGCCGACCGGCCGGCGGACTCGGTCCGCAGCCTGATGGGGCTGCTGCAGCGGGTGGTGAGCGCCGCCGCCGCCCAGGACGTGCCGGTGAGCGCCGGTCTCGCGCGCGAGGTGCTGGAAGGCGGCACGGCCGCCGAGCGGCGGCGGACCGTCGGGTTCCGCACGTCGGGGATCGTCGTCTCGAGCGCCGGCGGCGTTCGCAGCCGCGAGAAGATTGTGTGGGATTGGGCCGCGCCGGTTGACCGCCTCATCGAGGAGCTGCGCTAGTGGCGATCAAGGGCTCACTGCGGGAGGCCTCGCTCCCCGACGTGCTGCAGCTGCTGGCGCTCGGTCAGAAGACCGGGTGCCTGTCGATCGCCGACCGGTCCAACTTCGGATACATCTTCTTCGACCGCGGCCGCATCTGCTACGCCTCGATCGTCAACCGCCGCGACCGCCTGGGCGACATCCTCGTCAAGCACGAGAAGATCTCCCAGGATCAGCTCGACAGCGCCGTGGCGCGCCAGGCCCGCGAGCGCGACCGGAAGCTGGGCGAGATCATGGTGGAGCAGGGCGCGATCACCCAGCCCGATCTCGAGCGCTACATCCGGGTGCAGATCGAGGAAGCCGTCTACTTCCTGTTCACCTGGACGCAGGGCACGTTCAACTTCGAAGCGGACGTCCGGCCCGAGCGGCAGGACTTCCTGGTGTCGATCAACCCCGAGTCCTTGCTGCTCGAGGGTGCGCGCCGGGTGGACGAATGGAGCCTGATCGAGAAGAAGGTCCCGTCGTTCGACATCATCTTCATCGTCGATCACGAGCGGCTGGACATCAGCGAGGCCACCCTCACGGAGACCCAGCAGCGCGTCCTCCCGCTGCTCGACGGCTCGCGCGACGTGAATCAGGTCACCGAAGACTCGGGGATGGGCGAGTTCGAGGTCGGCAAGGCGCTGTACGGCCTGATCACCGCGGGCTTCCTGCACCGCGCCGGCCGGACCACCACGGCGGAGTCGTCCAGGGCGAGCGACTCTCGCGTTGAGGAGCACCGCAACCTCGGCGTGGCGTTCTACAAGACCGGGATGCTGGACGAGGCGGCGCGCGAGTTCCGGCGCGTGGCCGAGCTGCGCGAGGGGGATGCCCACGCGCTGTTCTTCCTCGGGCTCGTGGCGCTGAAGCAGGCGCGCTGGCGCGAGGCGATGGAGTCGTTGCGGCTCGCCGTGGACAAGGGCGGCAACCGGGCGGCGGTGCTGCACAATCTCGGGTTCGCCTACGAGCAGCTCGGCCGGCTGGACGAGGCGGAAGCGGCGTGCGCCGAGGCGGCGTCGCGCGCGCGGTCCGACCCCCGCATCTACCTCGGCTGGGGGATCGTGGCGCTGAAGCGCGGCGATCACGCGGCCGCCGTGGGGCGGCTCGATCGGGCGAAGGAGCTCTATGGGGCGCACCCGCCGCCGGCGGTCTGGTTCTGGGCGCGGGCGCTGGCGGCGGGGCTGGCCGGTGATTTCGAGACGGCCGAGCGGATCGGGACCTCGAGCCTCTCCGCGTACCCGGCGAACGCGGTGCTGCGCAACAATCTCGCCGTGCTGCGCGAGCTGAGCGGCGACCTGCGCGGGGCCGAGGAGCTGGTGCGCGTCGCGATCCAGGACGAGCCCTCCCAGCCGCAGCTGTCGAAGAATCTGGGCGATCTGGCCTACCGCGCGTCGCGCTACGACGAAGCCTGGTCGGCGTACCGCCGCGCGGTGGAGCTCGCGCCCGACCTGGGGGACGACGTCTACTTCAAGCTCGGCAACATCGCCTACAAGCGGAGTGACCGCGACCTCGCGGCGCAGCTGTGGCGGCGCGCGCTCGAGCTGAACCCGAATCACGAGCTCGCGAAGACCAACCTGGAGACTCTGAGCACATTGCAGTGACCGAGTCGCCGGAAGAGCTGGCGTTCCGCGTGCTCACCGACCAGATCACCCGCGCGCGCGGCATCTGCTGCGGGGCGTACAAGGACCGCTGCCTCAAGCGACGCATCGCCGTGCGCATGCGGGCACGGGGCGTGCACACGTTCGCCGACTACAGCCGCGTGCTCGAGCACGATGCCCACGAGTACGACCGGTTGCTCGATGCGCTCACCATCAACGTCACCAAGTTCTTCCGCAATCCGGAGACCTGGGCGGCGCTGGGCCCGTTTCTCGCCGAGCGATGGCACGCGCGGCAGGGCGCGGTGGTGGCATGGTCGGCCGGCTGCGCGTCGGGTGAGGAGCCCTATACCGTCGCGACCGCGCTGGCGGAGACGGCGCGGCTGACCCACACGCTCGAGTGGCTGCCGCGGGCCCGGGTGATCGCCACCGACATCGACCGCGTGAGCCTGGCGCGCGCCCAGGCGGCGCGGTACCCGCCGAGCGCCTTCACCGAAATGCCCGCCGACCTGGCGAGCCGCTGGCTCGAGCCGCCCGCCGCCGACGGCAGCCGTGTCCCGCTGGCCGCGGTGCGCGAGCGCGTGGCGGTGCAGCGGCACGACCTCACGCGCGAGCGCCCGCCCCATCCGGGCCCGCGGGGGGGGGCGCTCGACCTGATCACCTGCCGCAACGTCGTGATCTATTTCGACCGCGCCACGCAGGAGCGC
>DATDED010000069.1:0-1923 GCA_036523455.1 Gemmatimonadales bacterium | reverse complement strand
GCCCCTGGCGCCGCGCCCGCGCCGCCGCGACCCGGCGTCGCTGGCCCTCCGCCAGCGCTCCGTAATCGGGCTGGGACACGGTCGGGATGCCCGAGCCATCGTCGAACTGGTTCACCCCGACCACCACCTGCTCGCCCGCTTCGATCCGGCGTTGCTGCTCGTAGGCGCTGCGGGCGATCGCATTCTGGAAATAGCCCTGCTCGATCGCCCGCGCCGCCCCGCCCAGGGCCTCGATCTCGTCGATCAGCGCGGCCGCGGCGCCCTCCAGCTCGTCGGTGAGGCGCTCCACGTACCAGCTCCCCCCCACCGGATCCACCACCTCAGGCACGCCGGTCTCGTGCGCCAGCACCTGCTGGGTTCGCAGCGCGAGCGTCGCGCTCGCCTGCGTCGGGAGCGCCAGGGCCTCGTCGTAGGAATTGGTGTGGAGCGATTGCGTTCCGCCGAGCACGGCGGCCAGCGCCTGGATCGCCACCCGGACCACGTTGTTCACCGGCTGCTGGGCGGTGAGGGTCGCCCCACCGGTCTGCGTGTGAAAGCGCAGCCGGCATGCCTCCTCCCCCGCCCCGAAACGGTCCTGCAGCAGGCGCGCCCAGAGGCGGCGGGCGGCGCGGAACTTGGCCACTTCCTCGAACAGATCGGTGTAGCCCGCGAAGAAGAACGACAGCCGCGGCGCGAACCGGTTCACGTCGAGCCCCGCCGCCACGGCGCGGCGCACGTACTCCAGGCCGTCGGCGAAGGTGAACGCCAGCTCCTGCGCGGCCGTGGCGCCCGCCTCGCGAATGTGGTACCCCGAGATCGAAATGGGATTGAACTTCATGTCTTCGTCGGCCACGTAGCGGAACACATCGACGATCAGCCGCAGCGACGGCTCGGGCGGGTAGATGTAGGTGCCGCGCGCGATGAACTCCTTCAGGATGTCGTTCTGGATCGTCCCCTGGAGGGCGTTCCCCGCCACCCCCTGCTCCTCCCCCACCACCACGTACATGGCCAGCAGGGTCGCCGCCGTGGCGTTGATCGTCATGGAGGTCGAGACCTTGTCGAGCGGGATCTCGTGAAACAGCCGCTCGAGATCGTCCACCGTGTCGATCGCCACGCCGGCCCGTCCCACTTCGCCTTCCGCCATGGGATGGTCGGAGTCGTAGCCCATCTGCGTGGGCAGATCGAATGCGACGGAGAGGCCGGTCTGCCCCGCCGCGAGCAGGTGCCGGAAGCGGGCGTTCGTCTCCTCGGCGGTCCCGAAGCCGGCGTACTGGCGCATTGTCCACAGGCGGCCGCGATACATCGTCGGGTGGACGCCGCGGGTGAACGGGAACTTGCCCGGCTCACCGAGCTGCCGGGCGGGATCTCCCGGCCAGTCGTCCGGGCCGTAGACCGGGCGGCGGTCGCTCACGCCCGGACGGGCTCCTCCGACAGGATGCCGGTGGCCAGCTCCACGTCCCGGCGGCTGCCGATGACGAGCGGCACACGCTGGTGCAGGGTCTCCGGGACGATGTCGAGGATGGGACGGTGCCCGTCGGTGGCCATCCCGCCCGCCTGCTGCGCGATCAGCGCGAGCGGCGCGGCCTCGTAGAGCAGGCGCAGCTTTCCCCGGGGGTTCTTCGTATCGGCCGGATAGAGAAAGATGCCGCCGGTCACGAGGTTCCGGTGGAAGTCGGCGACGAGCGACCCGATGTAGCGCGCGTTCTTCGCCTTCGCACCGTGCGTGCCCGACTTGAAGGCGGCCACCGTCTTGTGCACCGGATCCGACCAGCGGTCCCAGTAGCTCTCGTTCACACTGTAGTACTTGCCGATCTCCGGCGTCCGGAACTCTGGATGCGACAGCAGGAATTCGCCGATGGAGGGCTCGAGGGTGAAGCCGTGAACGCCTTTCCCGGTGGTGTAGACGAGCATCGTGCTCGAGCCGTACAGGATGTAGCCGGCGGC
>DATDED010000068.1:0-3611 GCA_036523455.1 Gemmatimonadales bacterium | reverse complement strand
TTGCGGGAGCCGGAGCCGGAGCCGGAGCAGGAGCAGGAGCTGGAGCTGGAGCCGGAGGTGGAGGTGGGGCCGTGACCGGGGCGCTGGCGACCGATGCCGGCGGCTCGGGGGGGAGCTCGAGCTCCTCGATGGGAATGATCGGCGTGGGCTGCGCGAACAGGCCGGGCTGTGGCCGTTCGAGCGCCGTGCCGAGCGGTTGCCCGCCCGGAAACGCGACGAGTTTCGGCGGGGCGGGGGGTGGAGCGGTCGGTGACGCCAGCCTGCGGAGCTGCGTCGCGACCTCGGCGAGGCCGGCGGCGACGGGCGCGTCGTCGCCGCTCCCCGCGGCGGCGAGCAGCTCGCTGGCGCGCCGCAGCGCGGCGGCGAACCGTCCCGGCTCCTGGACGGCGTGCCCCAACGCGACGGCTTCCCGCGCCGCATCCACGAACCCGCTCAGATTCTTGGGGAGCGGTCCTTCACCGGCGACGGCGAGGGCGCGGAACGTGCCGGCGAGCGTGTGGACGCGGAGCTCGCGCTGCGTCACGCTGGGCGCGCGCTCGATCACGTCGGCGGCGAGGCGCAGGTGCTCGCCGTGGCTCACGAGCTCCATGCGGGACAACGGCGCCGCCTGGGCCGCCCCGGCGCCGCGCTGCACGATGTGCGGGCCGACGTCGTCGAAGTAGAGATCGCTGATGGGAATGACGGCGGGCTCGCGATCGAAGAACCGGGCGAGCTGGGCCGCGAAGGCGCGCAACGCCGGCCCCTCGGGGTCAGGCTTGCCCCGCTCGGCGACCTCGCGCGCCGCCTGGGCGATCGCGATCCCCGCGTGCTGCAGGAAATCGGGGGCCGCCGCGGGCGGTCCGCCGCCGCGCAGGACTTCGTTCACCGCCCGGTCGATGCCCTCGAGCACGTCGGGCAGCGGCGGCAGGTCGTTGAGCGCGGCGAGCCCGCGCAGCGGCTGCAGGGTCCGCAGCACGTGCTGCAGCGGCTCACGCGACGGCACGGCGGCGCGCAGCGCGGTCGCGGCGCGGTCCAGGGCGCTGGCGATGGCGGCGCCTTCGCGCGCCACGAAGGCGCGTGCGCCGGCGTCGAGCCCGCCGCCCCCCGACTCGACCGGCCGCGTCGTGGGGCGGCCCGACAGCTGCTCCAGCTCGTGGGCCAGCGTTTCCGCCCGTGCCGAATCCGCGTCGGTCCACGACGCGCCGCGGCGGATCAGGATCTTCAGGTCGTCGACGGTCCGGATCGCGACCTGACGCGTGCCGGGATCCCATCCCCGCCGTCCCTCCCGCAGACTCCGGGCGAGCGATTCGAGTCCCGCGGCGGCCCGCGCAATCGGCGTCTGATTCGCCATCAGGGCGCTGCCGCGCAGCGCCCGCGACAGCCGCACGAACTCGTCGGCCGCGGGTGCGCCCTCGGGGGCGAGCAGACCGTCCAGCCGCTCCAGATACTCCCCCGCCTCGAGGGCGAAGAAGTCGGCCATCGCGGTCGGCACGCCGGGCGGTTGGGTCATGGTGCACTCAAAATACGAAAGCCATCAGCTTTCAGCCATCAGCAACCACGTCCCGGGCGGTATCCACGAGGTGCCGCATGCGCCGCACGGCCTCTTCCAGGCCCCAGAACACCGCGTTGCTCACGATACTGTGGCCGATGTTCAACTCCTCGATCCGGGCGATGGCGGCGACCGGCTGGACGTTCCGGTAGGTCAGGCCGTGGCCGGCGTGCACCGCGAGGCCACGGGCGCCGGCGTGCTCCGCGGCGCGTGCCAGCGCGGCGAGCGCCCGGCCGCTGCGCTCCCAGGTGTGCGCGTAACGGCCGGTGTGCAGCTCCACGGCCGCGACACCGAGGGCGGCCGCGTGGTCGATGGTGCGGCGATCCGGATCGATGAAGAGGCTGACGCGGATGCCCGCGTCGCGCAGGCGCCGCACCGTCGCGGCGATACGCCGGTCGCGCGCGCCGCCGTGCAGCGCCAGGCCGCCCTCGGTGGTGATCTCCTGGCGTCGCTCGGGGACCAGCGTGGCCTGAAACGGGCGGAGTCGAACGGCGATCCGGACGATGTCGGGGTGCGCGCCGAGCTCGAGATTGAGCACCGTACCCACCGACCGCGCCAGCCGCCGCACGTCGGCGTCCTGGATGTGCCGCCGGTCTTCACGCAGATGCACCGTGATGCCGTCGGCGCCGCCGCGCTCGGCGTCCGCCGCGGCGCGGACCGGGTCGGGCTCGTCGGTGCGGCGCGCTTGTCGCAACGTCGCGACATGGTCGATGTTGACGTAGAGGCGCATGATTCCTTACCTTCGGGGCGAATCGCTCACCCGAGGAGTTCCACGATGCGACGGCTGGCCCTGTTCCTCACCGCGCTGGGGGTTGCCTGCGGCGGCGGTGGCAGCCGCTCGCAGGTCCCCGTGCCCGCCACGATGAACGACGCGCTCACCCAGTTTCTCCAGGCGGCGCAGGCGAAAGACATCCAACAGATGGGTCGGTTGTGGGGCACGGCGCGCGGCCCGGCGGCCGAATGGATGACGGATTCGACGCTGCAGATGCGGCTGGCGGTCGTGCAGCGCTACATGAACGCCAACGGCTACCGGATCATCGAAGGGCCGCTCGCGGTGCCCGGGCACACCGACCGGCGGCTGTTCCGGGTCGAGCTGCAGCGCGCGCAATGCGTGCACGTGCAGCCGATCGAGCTCATCCAGGCGCGCCGCGGCGGGTGGCTCGTGTACGACGTGCATCTGGAAAGCGCGAACGAAGCGGGCCGGTGTCCGGCGGGGTCGGGAACCAGGCCGTAGCGCCGGCGCGTTCTTCATTCTGTCAGCTCGAGCAGGATGCCCGCGGTCGTGGCGGGATGCAGGAACGCGATGCGGCGGCCGGCGGCCCCGCGGCGCGGAGTCTCATCGACCAGGCGGTAGCCGGCGGCGCGAGCCCGGTCCAGCGCGCGGTCGAGGTCGGCAACGCGGTAGCAGACGTGATGGATGCCCGGACCGCGGCGCGCGAGGAACTTGGCGATCGGGCTGCCGGGCTCGAGTGGCTCGAGCAGCTCGACGTCCACGTCGCCGAAGTGCAGGCTCACGATGGTGGCCCCGTCCGCCGTTTCCGGGTGGCCAGGCTCGAGACCCAGCACGTCACGATAGAAGGGCAGGGCGTCGGTAATGCGAGGCACGGCGATCCCGACGTGGGCGAGGCGCGGCGTGGAAGCGTCCATGACGGCGAGAACTTAACGATGGAACGTGAAGGAGCAAACGGGATGACGGAGATGACACACCCGACGGAAGTCAGCGACGATTCGTTCGATCACGACGTCGAGCAGCACAAGGGCCTCGTCCTGGTGGATTTCTGGGCCACCTGGTGCGGGCCGTGTCGCATGGTTTCACCGATTCTGGAGCAGCTGGCGGGCGAATACGCCGGCCGGATCAAGGTCGCCAAGATGGATGTGGACGCGAATCAGCGGACCACCATGCGCTTCAACGTCCGTTCGATTCCGAGTATCCTGTTCTTCCGGGACGGCCGACACGTCGATACGCTGGTGGGGGCCTACCCGAAGGCGGCGTTCGACGAGAAGATCCAGCAGCACCTGAAGTGACCGGTTCCCTCCCCGGAGGGTCGCGATGCGCGCGAGCTCGGCTCGCCTGACGAATTCG
>DATDED010000067.1:0-8488 GCA_036523455.1 Gemmatimonadales bacterium | reverse complement strand
GGCTTCTCGCGGAACCGCTCGCGGACCTCGACGCGCACGATCGGGATCGTCGCGCCGAGCGATAGCCGATTCGTGATGCCGTACTCGAGTCCGATGGGCGTGACGCGCCGTTCGGCACGGATCGCGAGCAGGCTGCCCCCGAGCCGCGCGACATAGCCGGCGAGTCCGGTGGCAGCGCGCACGTTCTCCTGGGCGAGGGCGAGCGCCGGCTGCCATTGCGTGAGGGAATCCCCGGCGAACGCGGCGCCCGGCGGCTGCCGGCCCCCGGGTGTGAAGACTTCCTCCCATGTCGTGATGCGAGGATCGAAGGTGACGCGCAGGGCGCCGTGCCGTGGCGTATCCGTCCGCTCCACCGCCTGGGCGGTGAGGCGGCCCGCCGGGAGGCAGACGATCGCGGCTGCGGCGATCGACAGGGAGAAGAGAGGTCGGTGGCGCATTACACAACGGCACCCGGCAAGCGCCGGGTGCCGTCCTCGTTACCCCAGGACATCCGTGGGGTTCGCGTCAGGGAATCGCCGCGATGCTGGTGCCATACTTCGCGTTGATCGTCTGGATCAGCGCATTGGCCACGAGCTTGTGCGCCGCCGCGGAGGGGTGGACTCCGTCGCGGCTGAAGATCGCCCCGAACGGTGCAGTCACCGCCGCCGCCCCAGCCGTCGTGGGGAAGGGCGGGATGGAGCCGGCCGGGAGCGCCGCGAACAGCGCGTTGATGTCCATGTAGGCGTACCCACGGGCCGTCGCCTGGGCCTGAATCGTGGCGTTGTACTGGGTGACGGCTCGCACCATCCGCAGCAGCTCCGCCGGCTGCACGGTCTGCGTCTCGGTGCAGCTGAGCGTGAAGGTCGCGGCGGGATTGGCGGCGGCCAGCCCGATCAGCCCGAGGCCGAACCGGAACGGCACCAGAACCGAGTCGCCCTTGCCGCCTAGCGCACTGGGCGCGCAGTTCGGCCCGACGAGGAAGTTCGGGGGAAAGTTGGCGGTCGTGTTCTTGATCGCGAAATATGTCTGGCCCTGGGAGAAGAACGGAATCAACGTCACGTTCGCCACGCCAATCAACACGCCCTTCCCGCTCGCGGGCGTGGCGTCGACCGCATCGAGCACTGCCTTGTACTCGTTGGCGAACGTCGTGCTGTCGGTGACAAGAGTCGAGTCACCCGCATTGGTAGCGCTCGTCGCTGCGCCGAGCACGTCGTTGTTGCCCAGCCACACCGTGACGAACGTCGGGTCCGCCCGTTGCATGGCCTGGCTCTGTGTCAGTCCGCCCAGGATCAGGGTGGTAAGGACGTTGGAGTTGACCGAATTCGTCGTGCCGTCGATAGCCAGGGCCCCTGGCACCGCGACGTCACTAATGTACGGCGGTGGGATCGGCTGGGCCCGGCGCAGCGCGCAGGTGGTTGCTGTGCCGCCGCCGACGCGGTGCGGCGTACCGGAGGCGCGGAAGAGTGTATCGATCGGTGGCCGGCAGCCAGGGCGATTCAGCAGCGGCATGAAGAACGGCGCGTGCATCTGTTTGGCGAGCTGTGGCGCGTAGGACTGCAGCTGCGTGCTGTCGTTGATCCCGTCTGACTGGAACCCGGCGGTGATCGAATTCCCCATCGCGACATAGGTCGTAAACAGCGGGTCGATCGGCTGCGTGTCGGCCGGCCGGAACAGCTCGTCGTTGTGGCACGCGGCCGCGAGGAGAGCGCCCGTGAGGGCTGCGCCGAGGAGCTTGGTGGTTCGTGTCATGGTGTCCGCGTCTCGCGCTCAGAAAGTAAAGGCCAGCCCGGCGCCGAACAGGTGGGCCGAGAATTCGTACAGCCCCGTGTTGCTCACCGGCGGCGGGAACACCCGCCCGCGCCGGTCCTGCTGGGCGATGTACTGATAGGCGAGGTCGCCGTGCAGCCTGGGGGTGAAGTCGTATCCCACGCCGACGGTGAATTCGTTGCGCGGTGCCTCGGGAAGGAGCGGAGTCACGAACTCCACCGGCGAGGAGGCGGTGTGGTAGAGATAGCCACCGCGCAGCATGAGTTTCGCCGAGGGCGCGTACTCCGTACCGAGCCGGAAGCCGTGCGTGTCCTTGTTCTTCGGGCTGAGGCTGAGGGTCGGCGTCGCCGGGTTCGCGAACTTGATGACGACGCTCTGGAACCACCCCCAGACGACGTATTGGTAGTCGGCCATCACCGACCAGTTGTCCCGCAGCCGGTAGGCAAACCCGATCGTGCCCTGGGGCGGCATGATGATGGAGGTGCTGGCCGTGCCGTTGGCGAGGGGGCCGCCGGCCGCGAATTCGGGGGCGAGGATCGCGTCGACCGGCGTGCCGCCCGGCAACCCCAGCGGGTTGTTGGGCGCCAGGGTGAGGCCGGTGGCGATCTGAACGAATTTGGCGTCGCCGTCGTACGAGATGGCCTTCCTGGTGATCCAATGGCCGCCGATGGACAGGCGGTCGCTGAGTTTGATGATGCCCCCGAAGTTGACCGCGAACCCGTTGCCGCTCGCGCTCAGGTCTGCGTCGGCGAAGTCGGTGCCCGGCAGTACGCCCAGGGCGCCGAAGGTGATTCCCGGCGCGGGGGATTGCGTCGCCAGGTCGAGGCGCTGGTGCAGCTCCAGCGTGCTGTGGATGTAGGCCACGCCCACGCCCACCTTGAGCCAGTCCCCGACCTGGTAGCCGATCGTCGGCTGGACATAGATGGAGCGGATCTTGGTGTTGTAGCCCATGAAGCGGCCGTCGAATCCCGCGATCGGCCACTTCGTCTCCAGGCCGTAGGGCGCGTACACGCCGACGCCCACGGTCAGCTTGGGGCTCACCGCGTAGGTGAGGTAGCCGTTCGGCACCGGGATCGTGGGGTTGGCGAGATCCGTCTTCCTGGCGAGGAGATCGTCGGTGAAGCCGCCCTGGGCGTGGATCAGCGTGACGCCGGCGCTCACATGCCCGCCGGAGAGACCGCCCAGCCCGGCAGGGTTGAAGAAGATGGCCGAGCCGTCAGCGCAGGGACGGGCAGCCGACACCCCCCCACGACCCATGGTACAGGTGTTGTGCTCGTACACGCCGAACCCTTGGGCGCCGAGCAGGGAAGGAACGCCGGCGAGCAGCAACCACGTAAACCGACGCATGTGCAGATTCTCCAGAGGCCGGAAGGTGGAGATAGTGGAAAAGGCTGGCTTACGGTACCATTCGCATCAACCCTTGTCAAACGCATGCGAACTCAAGCGATAGGTCTATTCCGCCGCACCTTCGGCGGCTCGCCCGGCAACGTCGCCAGCGCGCCGGGTCGTGTGAATCTGCTGGGCGAGCATACCGACTACAACGGGGGACCGGTCCTGCCGATGGCCATCTCGGCGCGTACCACCGCGGCGGTCGGTCCCGGCGAGCCGGGGTGGCTCGAGCTCGTGTCGCAGCGCGATGGCATCGTGGCCCGCGTGCGCTGGGATGGTGTGATGCCCGACGGCTGGACGCGGTACGTCGTCGGCGTCCAGCGCGAGCTGGCCGCGCGGGGCAACGCGCCCCGTGGTGCGCGCCTCGCCGTGGCGAGCGATGTGCCGGTGGGCGGTGGCCTGTCGTCGTCGGCGGCGCTCACGGTCTCCACCGCGCGCGCGTTGTCCGACCTCGCCGGGGCCGATCTCCCACCCGCCGATCTGATCGGCGTGGCGCATCGCGCCGAGGCGAACCAGGTCGGGGTGCGCTGCGGTATCATGGACCAGACGATCGCCGTGCGTGGCCGTGCGGGACACGCGCTGCTGATCGAATGCGCGACCGGCCGGACCCGCGCCATCCCCGTGCGGGCGCGGTTGCTGCTGTTCGACACCGGCGTCCGCCACCAGCTGGGCGACGGCGCCTACAACACCCGGCGCGCCGAATGCGAGGCGGCTCTCGACATCCTGCGGGTCACCGAGCCGGGGCTCGAGTACCTCGCGCAGTGGCCGGCGCGCCGGGTGCAGGCGCTGCGGCGGCTGCTGAGCGGGACGCTCCGCAGCCGCGCCCTGCATGTCGTCACCGAGACGGCCCGCACACGGGCCGGCGCCGATCTCCTGTCGCGGGGACGCGTGCGTGCGTTCGGCAGGCTGCTCGACGCCTCTCATGAGTCGTGTCGTCGACAGTACGAGTGCAGCGCGCCGGAGCTCGACCTGGTGGTTCGGGCGGCCCGTCGCGCGGGCGCCTGGGGGGCGCGACTCACCGGCGCCGGCTGGGGAGGGTGCGTCCTCGTGCTGGTAGGAGCCAACTCTGCCAGACCGGGGACGCGCGAGGAGGCTATCCGCTCAGCGGTGA
Organism: Gemmatimonadales bacterium; assembly: GCA_036523455.1. Taxonomy (GTDB): domain Bacteria; phylum Gemmatimonadota; class Gemmatimonadetes; order Gemmatimonadales; family GWC2-71-9; genus DASTHG01. The sequence continues at coordinate 4,242 of DATDED010000067.1, read as the reverse complement.
ACCGGTCATTCCTGCGCGCCTATGGGCGTGAACCGTCCGTCACCGTGTTGCGCACGGGAGCTGGCGCGCGGCGCGAGCGAGTGCAGTTAGAATAGCGGTGCGCCCGGGTGGCGAAATTGGTAGACGCAAGGGACTTAAAATCCCTTGGGAGGCGACTCCCGTGCAGGTTCGAGTCCTGCCCCGGGCATGCTGGAGGTTCGGCCGGCCATGAGAAGCATCATCGGATATGTCGTGGGCTTCGCCTGTGCCGTGCTGGCTGCCCTCGCCGGGCTGGTGGTGTTCCTCCCGCTGGGCGCCGTGCCGATCCGGTTCGCGAAGCAAACGGCCTTGGTGCTGGGATCCCTGACCGGCGGGTTTGCGGCCGCTTGGGTAGGTGACGGGATCCTCCATTTCTTCGGGCTCCGGGCCGGGTGGCCGTTCTTCAGCGTCCTGTTGCTCGTCTTCCTCGTCATCGAAGCCGGGCATGCGAGTGCTCGGCGCCTGCCGCTGGCGCTTTCGATCGTGGCCCAGGTGACCGGGCTCGGCCTCGGGTGGTGGATGCTGCCTCGATGAGGAACTCGTTTCGATTAGTGTGAGAATCGAGTCCGTGGTCCGGTTGCGACACCCCCCCCCCAGATGTCGCGGACGTGCAATCCTCGCACTCCATCCCACCGAATGGTGCCGATGATAACCCATTGCTGCACAGCATGTTATGATTTCGCAACGGCCGTTCATCCTGGGCCTGGAAGTTGCAGCGCCCCCCGAGGCGAGTCGTGCACGCTCACTTACCCCAGTACTGGAGGGCACTCGATGAAGAACACCCGCAAACCCTTCGTCACGCCAACGCTGAAGGAACAGGCGTCACTTGCCAAAGTGACCCTGGTTTCCGGTGGCGGTGGCGTGCCGACCTTCAAGTCCAACCGCATCCGCGGTCACGGGCACGGGCACGGGCACGGACATAGCTCCTGAGTCGTTGACCGCAGAGGGTGTCGAGCGCGCCAGGTCGCACTCCAGCGACCTGGCGCGCATCGCGTCTCTGACCCTTTCTTTGCTGTCATGACCGCCCCTTCGGGGATCACGGTGCGATGTCCGGATCCCGCCGTCCGAGTGGCCCTCGAGGCATGGCTGGCCGGCTTGCGACTCTCCGTGCAGGCGCGCCTCCTTTTGGACGTGGTGGTCTCGGACCAGGAGCCTGAGCCGCTCGGCCAAGCCCTCTTCGAACAACCGGAGATGCGATTCGGTCTGGGACCGCAGGGGCGGGGGCTTCGGGTAGTCTGGGACCATGCCACCGCGCTCGCCGAACTACCTGCCGGCGCCACGATGGCGTCCGTTCGCCTTTCGCCGGGTGCGGTCGCCAGGCTCGATCGCTGCACCCGGACGTTCCTGCTCGCCGTCGTGATCTTGTTGCTGCGCCGGGTGGGTTGGTACCATCTCCACGCCGCAACGGCCATCGATCCGGGCGGGCAAGGCTGGCTGTTCACCGGCAACGCGCACGTGGGGAAGTCGACGACGGCCGCGCTGTTGGCGACCTCCGGCTGGCAGATCGGGACCGACGATGCTGCATTTCTCGAGCGCGTCGCCGACCGCATTCTGGTGCACACCGCGCACGCGCCGATCGCGTTGCGCGAAGGCGGGCGGCGTCTCCTGGCGAAAGCCGGCGGCATCGTGCTTCCCGATCGCGGAAAGGTCGGATTCTGGCCGGAGGATCTGGGTGCTGTCTGGACCCCCCTCGTTTCGCCGGACATCGTTATTTTCCCGACCGTCGGAAGGACGCGGACGACGGCGCAGCCGATCGCCCGCGCCGAGGCAATCGCCGAGCTGGTGCGCTGGTCGGCGTGGGTGATGTTGGAGTCGGACCTGGCCCAGGCGCACCTGGATGTGCTGACGCAGCTCGCCGGGCAGGCGCGCTGTTATCGCGTTACGCTGGGCCGCGATCTGTTTGCCCGGCCGAACCGCTTGATCGAACTGGTGACATGAGCGAACGCTACCTGCGTCATCCGGACCTGCGCCTGGCCGATGTGGAGGGAGACGGGGTCGTCCTGCACCTCGGGACCCGCCGCTACTTCTCCGTGAGCGAAAGCGGATTGGCGCTGCTCCAGGCGTTGGAATCGCCTTGCACCGTGTCGGAGCTCGTGACGGTGCTGCTCGAGCGGTATGAAGTGACGCCGGAGCAGGCAGAAGAGAGCGTCCTCCAATTCCTGGAGACGTGCCGCACCGCCGATCTGCTCGCGCCGGAGGCCGGCGGGTGAGTGGAGGCCTTCCGTTGGGCTGGCGTCTGCGGGCGGCGGCGGCGGTGCTGATCGTGCCGCCGCTCTTGTATTTCATCTCCTTCGCGCGGCTCGCGACCTGGCTGAGCGGGAGCTCCTCCGGGAAAGTCGAGCCCGGCCTCGACGACGCGGCGCTGGCGCGTTGGGTGGATCGGTTGCTCCGCAATCTTCCCGGCCCGTGGCGCCGCACCTGCCTCAAGCGATCGGCGGTGTTGTATTACCTGCTGCGGCGGGCCGGGCGCCCCGTGGAGCTGTGCATCGGGGTGCGCAACGAGGAGCCGTCGTCGGTGGCGGCGCATGCCTGGCTGGTGCGCGGAGTCGCGCCGTACCTCGAAGCTCGGCCGGAGCACGCGGGTCGGCACACGGTGATCGCACGCTTCCCCGAGACACGAGCGGCCGCGGCGCGTTCGTGACCACGGGTCGTCTGCTGTTCGATACGCTCCGGTTTCACGGCGCGCCGCCGCCCGAACGTCTGGCGGCGGCATGGGCCAGCGCCGACGTCCGCGGTCTCCCTCCGCTGGTCGCGCTCGAGGGGTGTGCGATCTGGGTCTACCGCCGGCTGCGCCAGATCGGCGCACTGGAGCAGATGGATCACGACCTCGCCGATTGGCTTGCCTCGCAGGTGACCGACCAGACCGCTCGCAATCTGCTGATCGACGCCGAGGCCGAAGCGTTGGCCGAGGTCCTCCGGCGGATCGGGGTTCCCGCGGTCTTCATGAAAGGCGTTGCCCGGAGGCTCCTGGCGGAACGGTTTCCTCTGGCCGATGCCCGCAGCACGCACGACGTGGACCTCATCGTCCCGGCCGAGCGGGCGTGGGAGGTGTGGCACGAGCTGCGTCGCCTGGGCTATGGGCGCACAAAGTTGACCAAGCCGCCCCGGCCCGAGCACCATCACCTGCCCGCGTTGATGGGCGAGCGGCGCGTCGGAGTGGAGATTCACACGACTCACGCCCAGGGCATCCCGCCCGCGGAATCGTGGCGACGGCTGCACACGGGTGCCAGCGAGGTCGTGCGGGGCGGCCGGCACTTCAGCGTCCCGTCGGCCACCGAGCTGTTCTGGAATGCCACCGCGCACGCACTTCGCATCCCGGATGTCGCGTTCATCCTGGGCCACTTGCTCGACACGGCCGTCATCTGGGCGAGTGGCACGCCGCTGGACTGGGGGGAGATCGTCCGCCGGCTGGATGCGAAAGAAATCGTGGACACCGCCGCCGCCGCGTCCTGGCTCGGGGCGGCCGCCGGCTTGGCGGGGGTCACCCCGCCGCCGGAGCTCGGGCGGCGACTCGTGGTCTACGATCTGCCGCGGGCGCTCGAGCTGCGGTTGGCCATCCTGCGACGGGTGCCCGTGCCGGCGGCGTGGAACAAGCTGCTGATCTGGTGGAGCACCGAGCGGGCTCGTCGGGGGTCCTGAGCTAGCTCCGGCCATTCGGGGAGAGCCGCCATTCGTGGGCGAGCCGGATCAGTCCCACTCCCTCCTTCTCCGGGAGCGTGACCCGGAATCGCGCGGCGCGTTTCCAGACCACCACCGGCTCCACGGCGAGGCGGTGTTCGTAGATCAGCACGTGCAGCGCATAAGAGCCGCTCGCCAGCGCGAGGGGCCGGTATTCGAGCTCCAGCGTCACGCGCTCGCCGGCGCGCGCCGTGATCTCGAGGCCTTGGCGATTGCAGCGCGTCCCGTGCAGCACGTGCCACTCCCGGGCGATCTGGACTCCCACCGAAGCGCCGGCAATGTCGCGTCGGGCCCGCAGGTGCATGCGGAACGTGAGGTCGCCGTCGCTGCGGAACAGTGGCTCCGTCCCTCCTCCGTCGCCGCCCAGGACCTCGACCGACTCGATATCGAGGGGCGAGCGGGCCGGCTCGCCTTCCCGTTCGTCGGCGTCGTCGCCTTCCTCGGCCTCGATGACCCGCTCGTAGGCGGCGAACGCGTCCTCCGGTCGCCCGAGGGCGACGACGCGTCCGTGATCCAGCAGCAGTGCGGTATCACACAGCTGCTCCA
>DATDED010000066.1:0-17658 GCA_036523455.1 Gemmatimonadales bacterium | reverse complement strand
GGCACGACCCCCACCAGGAAGCCCTCAGCACCCTGCGGACCAATCGCGCGCGTGTCTTCACGGTGGACGTGTTCGCCCTCGACGTTGGAGACCTGCTCCTGGACCCCGAATCCCCGATGCACGGCGGGGAGCTCGATACGTCCTTGCTGCTCTACCTGGCACCCCACCTGGTGCGCATGGACCAGGCGCGCGATTTCCTGCCGACCGGCCGGCAGGAACGCCGCCACATCCGCGGCCTGACCGCTCCACTCCCCGTCCTGTCACCGGGCTCGCTGGGCCGCCCCACGCTGGCCACGGCCGAGAAGGGCGAACGCCTCTATAAGATGATCCGGGAGCGTGTCGCCACGCGAGTTCTCGCGGGCGCCGAAGCATGATCGTCCTCCCGCTGGCCGCGGCCCTCGCACTCATGCAGGTCCCGAGCGGCGTGATCGACGAGGGAGTGCTCGTGGTGCGCCGCGATTCGCAACAGGTCGCGCGGGAGACGTTTCGCCTCCGCGAGCGGCGTCCCGGGGACCCCGCCGGCGGATGGCTGCTGGACGCCTCGGCGCGGTGGCCGGGGCCGGGCAGTCGCACCACAGCCCTCACACTCGTACTGGAGCTGGCCGCCGACACCGCGCCGGCCGCACTCGCGTACGACGTCGTCGCCGACGGCAAGTCCGAGCGCATCACCGGGCAACCGGGACCGGGGCGCTTCACCCTGCGCTACCTGCTCCCCGGTGTGGAGCGATCCCGCGAGCTGCCCGGCGGGCCACACATCGTCATCGCCGACGACTCGGTGTTCTCGCTGTTCCTGGTGGTGGCCTGGCATGCGCCCCGCGGCGTCGACTCCGGCGCCACGCACGTCACCGCGATCATGCCCCGGGTGGCGGGTCGCGCGACGCTCACGCTGACCGATCTCGGGATCGCCGCCACGACGGTCAATCGGGATCCGGCGATGCTGCGTCACATCCTGATCGCCGGCGGCCCCATGGGGCCGGTGCATGTCTGGCTCGATCACGACGGGCGGCTGATGAAGGTCGAGATTCCCGACCGCGGCCTCCGCGCCGAGCGTCTCCCCGGCTGAGCCCCCTGCAGGGAAGTCGTTGAGGGAGTTAGCTTTCCCGATCAGGCCTGCCGCCTGTTCAGCCCGAAACCTGACCGAGGCCTAACGCGTACAGGCCGTGGCCTTCGGTACGTTCTGAAGGAGTCATCACCTTCGCCCGTCAGCAAGGACTCGCATGAAATCGATCGTGCTTTGTCTGGGCCTCGTGTGCGCCGCAGGTACCGCAGCGGCACAGCAGCGCGTCCCGGCCACCCTGTCGCTCACCGATGCCCTCGCCATCGCCCGAGACCACAATCCGGTCTATCGCCAGACGTTGAACAATCGCGGACCGGCCGCCTGGGCGACCAGAAACGCGTTCGCCAACCTGCTCATTCCGCAGGTGACGGCGCAGGGGAGCCTGGGGTACTCGGGCACCGGATCGCAGCGCTTCCTGACCTCGAACTTCTCACAGTCCTACGCGACGGTGAGCTCGAACTACTCGCTCGGGCTCGACTGGACGCTCTCGGGCTCCACCCTGTCGCAGCCGGGTCTGCAGAAGGCCCAGCTGACCGCGGCGGACGCCGACATCGACGGTGCGCGCGCTACGCTCGACGCGGGTGTGACGCAGCAATACCTGACGGTGCTGCAGGCGCGGGACAATGTGGGGGTGGCGGAGCAGCTGCTGGCGCGGGATCAGGAGTTCCTGCGCCTGGCGCAGGCCCGGTACGACGTGGGCCAGGCGACGCTGATCGACGTGCGGCAGGCGCAGGTGGCGCTGGGCCAGGCCCGGGTCGGGCTGCTGCGGGCGCAGACCACGCAGCGCGTCGAGAAGCTGCGCCTGTTCGAGCAGATGGGCGTGAGCGCGCCGACGGTGGTCGATTCGGTCCAGCTCACCGACACGTTCGCGATCCAGTCCCCTGCGTGGAAGCTGGAAGAGCTGCTGACGATGGCGGAGACACAGAACCCGTCGCTGGCGGCGTTGCGGGCGCGCGAGCGCTCGTCCTCGTGGGGTGTGAAGGCCGCCGCCTCGAGTTGGGGGCCCACGCTGTCCCTTTCCGCCGGCTGGTCCGGCTTCACCCAGGCGTTCGCGAAGACGGGGGACCTGAACCAGGTGATCCTGAGCAGCCAGCTGCAGGCGGGCCAGCAGTACAACGCGTGCCAGGAGAACAACACGATCCGCACCACGAGCGGACTGACGGCACTGGACTGCAGCGGATTCGTCTGGACCGCGTCCCAGGAACAGGCGATGCGGAGCCAGAACGACATCTTCCCGTTCAATTTCATCGGGCAGCCGTTCCAGGCCCGTCTCACGGTGACGCTGCCGCTGTGGACCAATTTTCAGCAGTCGCAGCAGGTCGCCCTGGCGAAGTCGCAGCACCAGGACATGGAGGAAGGCGTGCGGGCGCGGGCGCTCGGCCTGCAGACCGAGGTGAGCCAGGCATACTACACGCTGCAGACCGCGTATCAGGCCGTGGGGATCCAGGACACCAACCGTGTGGTGGGCGGCGAGCAGCTGCAGCTCGCCACCGACCGCTACAAGGTCGGCTCGGGGACCTTCTTCGAGCTGCTGGATGCGCAGGTGACCGCCCTGCGGGCCGAGACGGACTACATCAGCGCGGTTTACGACTACCACAAGGCTGTCGCCGCGCTGGAAGCGGCCGTCGGCCGCCGTTTGCGTTAACCGGAGAGGAACGAGACCCATGTCCAAGGGAAGCAAGGTGCTCATCGGCGTCGGGGGGGTGGTGCTCGTGGCGGGGCTCGTGTTCGCCAGTGCCAGCGCCAAGCGCGAACGCGGCACGGAGGTCCGCTTTGAGAAGGTGGCACGGCGCGATCTGGTCGCGGCGGTGACGGCGAGCGGCAAGATCCAGCCGAAGACCAAGGTCGACGTCAGTCCCGACATCACGGGGCGGATCACGCGCCTGGCGGTGCACGAGGGCGATCGGGTCACGAAGGGGCAGTTCCTGCTGCAGATCGACCCGACGATCTACGAAGCGGGGTTGCAGCGCGCGCAGGCCAACTATGCGTCCGCGCAGGCTTCGCTGGTACAGTCCGCCGCGAGCCGGGATCAGGCCGCGCGGGCGCTGGAGCGCGCCAAGCAGCTGAAGGCCCAGAATCCCAACCTGATTTCGGACGAGCAGCTGGAGCAGGCACAGACGTCGTTCAACGTCGCGGAAGCCGTCGCGAACTCCGCCAGGCACCAGGTGGACCAGGCGAAAGCCGGCGTGCAGGAAGCGCGCGACCAGCTCGCGAAGACGCACATCGTCGCCCCCATGACGGGCCGGATCACCCGGCTGGCCGTGGAGGAGGGCGAGGTGGCCGTGCCCGGCACGTTCTCGAAGGACGTCGGGCTGCTGCTCACGGTCTCCGATCTGTCGGTGATCCAGACGAAGGTGAACGTGGACGAGACCGACGTGGTACGCATTCACCTCGGGGATTCGGTCGAGGTCTCGATCGACGCGTTTCCCGACACGGCGTTCGTGGGCCGCGTGACGAAGATCGCGAACAGCGCGCTGCTGACGCAGACGGCCGTGACCGGCACGAACGACCGCGCGGTGGATTACGAGGTGGAGATCACGCTCGAGAATCCGCCCGCCGACGTCCGCCCCGACCTCTCGGCCACGGCGCGGATCATCACCGACACGCGCAAGCAGTCGCTCGCCATCCCGATCATCGCGCTCACCGTGCGGGAGAACACGCCGGTCACGCCGGAGAGCCGCCGCGACACCGCGCAGACCGGCAAGAAGAAGGAAACCGAGGGCGTGTTCGTCGTGACGAACGGCAAGGCGACGTTCCGGGCGGTGAAGGTCGGGATCGCCGGAGACGAGTACTTCGAGGTGCTGGACGGCGTGAAGGAAGGCGAGCAGATTGTCGCCGGCCCCTACCAGGCGATCCGCGACCTGAAGGACGGCACGCCCGTGCGCGCCACCAAGACGCCGGCCGACACGGCTCGCCGGGCGGGCTCGTGAGCCGCGTCCAGGAATTCCGCACCGGCGACACGCCGTTGCCGGACATCGTCATCCTCACGCACAAGCTGGCGCGCGAGTACGACATGGGGTCGGAGCTGGTGCGCGCCCTGCGCGGCGTGGACCTCCAGATCCGGCGCAACGAGTACGTGGCGGTGATGGGACCGTCGGGGTCGGGCAAGTCCACCCTGATGAACCTCGTCGGCTGCCTCGACACACCCACGCAGGGCGAGTACTGGCTCAACGGCCAGAAGGTCTCCGACCTCGCGGACGACGAGCTGGCCCGCATCCGCAACAAGGAGATCGGGTTCGTCTTCCAGACCTTCAACCTGCTGCCCCGCGCGTCGGCGCTGCACAACGTGGAGCTGCCGCTGATCTATGCCGGGATCCCGGCCCGGGCGCGGCACGAGCAGGCGGCCGGGGCGCTGACGCGCGTCGGGTTGGCCGACCGGATGGATCACAAGCCCAATGAGCTGTCCGGCGGACAGCGCCAGCGCGTGGCGATCGCGCGGGCGCTCGTGAACAACCCCAGCATCCTGCTGGCCGACGAGCCCACCGGCAACCTCGACTCGACCACGAGCCAGGAGATCATGGGCGTCTTCGCCGAGCTGCACCGCCAGGGGCAGACCATCGTGATGGTGACGCACGAGGCGGACATCGCGTCGCACGCCGCCCGCGTCGTCACGCTGCGCGACGGGCTCGTCGCCACCGACCAACGGCAAGCCGCCTGACGTGCACCTGCTCGAGGCGATCCGGCTCGCCTTCCGCCAGCTCCTCGCGCAGAAGCTCAAGAGCGGCTTCGCGCTGATCGGGGTGTTCATCGGCGTCACGTTCCTGATCGGCGCCTGGTCGATCGTGAACGGGATCAATCAGTACATGGTGGACAAGTTCGCCGGCACGATCATCGGGGTGAACACCTTCCATCTCCGCCGCCGCCCCGATTTCACGCCCAACGTGGACGATTCGACCTGGCGCGACTGGGCGCGCCGGCCGCGCATCACGTTCGGCGACGCCGAGGCCGTCGCCGCCGGGATCACCGTCCCGGTGGTCACGGCCTGGCAGTCCTCGTCCAACATCACGATCGAGGCCAACGGCAAGCAGGTGCGCGACGCCGACGTGACCGGCGCGACCGAGCGGTACTTCGAGATCAAGAACCTCACGATCGAGCAGGGCCGGGCGTTCTCGGCCCAGGAAGCGCGCCGCGGCGTGCCGGTGGTGGTGATCGGCTCCGAGGTGGCCGAGAAGCTGTTCGCCGGGCGCGACCCGATCGGCAAGACGCTGCGGATCCGGGGCGAGCCTTATCGCGTCATCGGCGTCGTCGCGCAGCAGGGCAAGCTGTTCGGGTTCTCGCTCGACCGCTTCGCCGTGGCCCCGGCCCGCTCGCCGGTGCAGGACCTGGTGAATCCCCCGGGCATCGTGGACGCCCTGATCGTCAAGGCGAGCTCCGTCGAGCAGATGCGCAACGCGATGGATCAGGCGGAAGGCATCATGCGGAGCCGGCGCCACCTCCGTCCCGCGCAGGGCGACAACTTCGTGCTGGAAACCTCGGACGGCGTCCTCAAGTTCTGGGCCGGCATCCAGCGCATCCTGTTCGTGATCGGGCCCGGCCTGGTGACGATCTCGCTCGTGGTCGGCGGCATCGTGATCATGAACATCATGCTCATGGCGGTGGCGGAGCGGACGCGCGAAATCGGCATCCGCAAGTCGCTCGGCGCCCGGCGGGCGGACATCCTGCGCCAGTTCCTGGCGGAATCGGCCATGATCGCGACGCTGGGCGGCGCCCTGGGCATCGCCACGGGCATCATGCTCTCGATTCTGCTCAACGTCGCGACGCCGCTCCCCGCCACCGTTTCGCCGTTTTCGATCCTGCTCGGCGTCGTGCTGGGCGGCGGCGTCGGCGTGCTGGCCGGCGTCTATCCCGCCAGCCGGGCGGCGCGGCTCGACCCCATCGTCGCGCTGCGGCAGGAGTAGCCGATGACCCCCATGCTGGAAAGCGCCGGCATCGCCCTCGCGTCGCTGCGCGCCCACAAGGCGCGGGCGGCGCTGACCATCCTGGGCGTCGCGATCGGGGTGATGGTCGTCATGGTCATCGGCGCCCTGATCAGCGGCTTCGACAAGGGACTCACCGACATGCTCGAGTCCCTGGGCCCGAAGACGTTCTACGTGGGACGCTTCTGGGGCGGCGCGCAGTCGGAAGATCCCGACGATCCCAACCCGTGGCGCCGCCGGCCGCCGCTCACCGTCGAGGAAGCCGACCGGCTGGAGCAGCTGCCCTCGATCAGCTTCGTGGTGGTGGACGAGAACGCGTCGGCCGACATGGAGTACGAGGCCAAGCGGGTCACCGCCGTCTCCATCCAGGGACGCGACGCCGACTGGCCCAAGGTGGCGGGGGGCGACGTCTACCCCGGACGCTCCTTCACGCACATCGAGGACAAGGCCAACAGCCCGGTGGTCGTGGTCAACCAGAAGCTCGCGGACCTGCTGTTCGGGCGGCTCGACCCCATCGGGCGCCGCGTCAAGATCGCCAGCCTGCCCTACGAGGTGATCGGCGTGTACAACCCGCCCACGGGCCTGTTCGGCGAGGGAGACCGGCCCGAGGCGCTGATCCCCTACGGCACCCTGATCAAGAACGTGCCGTACTGGAAGGGATGGATGGACTTCTTCGTGACGCCGGCCGACAGCGTGACGGTGCAGCGCGCCATCGACGACGTCACGGTGGCGATGCGCGCCATGCGGGGGCTGCGGCCGAGCGAGCCCAACAACTTCGATATCGTGACCCAGGAGAAGTACCTGGAGGTGTTCAACAGCTCGACGATGATGGTGCGCGTGCTCATGATCGTGCTGTCCATGGTGGGCCTGATGGTCGGCGGCATCGGCGTCGTGGCGATCATGATGATCTCGGTCACCGAGCGCACGCGGGAGATCGGCGTGCGCAAGGCGCTGGGCGCCACGCGGCGCGAGATCCTGTGGCAGTTTCTGGTCGAGGCGGCGACGCTCACCCTGGTGGGGGGCATGATCGGCATGGTGCTGGGGGCGCTCATCGCCTTCGGCGTGTCGGCCGCCACACCGCTCCCCGCGCACGTGCCGCTCGGGTCGGTAGTCGTCGCGCTGTTCGCAGCGGCCGCGACGGGGGTGCTGTTCGGCATCTACCCCGCCACCAAGGCGGCGCGGCTCGATCCCATCGAAGCGTTACGGTACGAGTAGACCGGCCCATGCCCATTCTCGATGCGATCCGGCTCGCCTTCCGGCAGATCGTCGCGCAGAAGCTCAAGAGCGGCTTCGCGCTGATCGGCGTGTTCATCGGCGTCACGTTCCTCATCGGTGCGTGGTCGATCGTGAACGGGATGAACACGTACATGACCGACAAGTTCGCCGGCACACTCGTGGGGGTGAACACCTTCCACTTGCGGCGCTCGCCGAACGTCAATTTCGACGTCAACGATTCCACCTGGCGCGCCTGGCGGCGCCGGCCCCGCATCAAGTTCGCGGACGCCGATGCGGTGGCGGCAGGGCTCACCGTGCCGGTGATCACGTCGTGGTACTCGGAAGACCGCGGCCCCGTCGAGTACAACGGCAAGATCGCCAAGGACATCACGCTCGAGGGAGCCACCGAGCGCTACTTCGACATCATGAATCTGAAGATCGAGCAGGGCCGGCCGTTCAGCGCCCAGGAGTCGAAGGCGGGCGCCACGGTGGTGGTTCTGGGACACGATCTGGCCGACAAGCTGTTCGCGGGCGCCAACCCGATCGACCGCTCCGTCCGCATCCACGGCATCCCCTACCGGGTCATCGGCGTGGTGGAGCGGCAGGGCAACCTGCTCGGCATCTCGCTCGACAAGTTCGTCGTGGCCCCCGCCCTGTCGCCGATCCAGCGGGAAGTGAACCCGCCCGGGGTGGTGGACGCCCTCATCGTCAAGTCGAACTCGCCCGACGAAATGCGCGAGGCGATGAACCAGGCGGAGGCGATGATGCGCGCCCGCCGCCACCTGCGCCCGCGCCAGGACGACAACTTCGTCATGGAGACGTCGGAGGGCGTGCTGACCTTCTGGAACAAGCTCAGCCGCATCCTCTACGCCGTCGGGCCGGGGCTCGTGGGGATCGCCCTGATCGTCGGCGGCATCGTCATCATGAACATCATGCTGATGGCGGTCGCCGAGCGCACGCGCGAGATCGGGATCCGCAAGTCGCTGGGCGCGCGGCGCCGCGACATCCTGCGGCAGTTCCTCGCCGAATCGGTGACGATCGCGGTGGTCGGGGCCAGCCTCGGGATCGCCGCGGGCGTGTTCCTCTCGGTGCTCCTCAACGTCGCGACGCCGCTGCCGGCCACGGTGTCGCCGCTCTCCATCCTGCTCGGCGTCGTGCTGGGCGGCGGCGTCGGCATCGCGGCCGGCGTGTATCCGGCCAGCCGCGCGGCCCGGCTCGACCCGATCGTGGCGCTGCGCCAGGAGTGACTCCATGACCCCGCTGCTCGAAGGCGCCGGCATCGCGTTGACTTCGCTGCGCGCCCACAAGGTGCGCGCCGCCCTCACCATCCTCGGCGTCGCCATCGGCGTGATGGTGGTGATGGTGATCGGCGCCGTGATCTCGGGGTTCAACAAGGGCATCGCCGACATGCTGGAGCAGTCCGGCCCCAAGACATTCTGGGTGGGGCGGTTCTTCCAGGGCGGCGTGAACATCTCCGACGGCTCGGACGAGATGAGTCCGTGGCGGCGCAACCCGCCGATCTCGATCGAGGACGCCACGGCGATCGCGGCCCTCCCCTCCGTGGCGTGGACCGCCCTCGACGAAAGCGGTCAGGGAGACGTGATCTTCGGCGCGAAGACCCAGCGGAACGTCCAGATCCACGGGCGCAGCGCCGCCTGGCCCAACGTCGCGGGCGGGGATGTCTCGCCGGGGCGCTCCTTCACCGAGGTGGAAGACGGCGCCGCGAGCACGGTCGTCGTGGTCAACCAGAAGATGGCCGAGCTGTTGTTCGACCAGATCGACCCGATCGGCCGCCGCATCAAGATCCAGGGCGTGCCCTACACCGTGATCGGCGTGTTCAATCCGCCGCCGCAGCTGTTCGGCGGCCAGCCGTCGCCGGAGGTCGTGATCCCGCACGGCGCCCTGGTGAAATACGTGAACTACTGGCGCGGGTGGATGGACGTCCTGGTGGGCCCGACCGACGCGGCGACGACGGCCCAGGCGATGGAAGACGTCACCGAAGCCATGCGCCTGCGGCGCGGCCTGCGGCCGGGGCAGGACAACAACTTCGCGGTCGTGAGCCAGGAGAAGATTCTCGAGAGCGTGAACAGCACGACGGCGATCGTGCGCTTCGTGATGTTCGCGCTGTCGGGGGTCGGGCTCATGGTGGGCGGGATCGGCGTGGTCGCCATCATGATGATCTCGGTGACCGAGCGGACGCGCGAGATCGGCGTGCGCAAGGCGCTGGGCGCCACGCGCCGCGCCATCCTGTGGCAGTTCCTGGTCGAGGCGGCGACGCTGACCCTCGTGGGCGGGATCGTCGGCATGATCGGCGGCGGGCTCGTCGCCCTGCTGCTCTCGGTCGCCACTCCGATTCCGGCGCACGTGCCCCTCGGCTCGATCGCGGCGGCGCTGGTGGCCGCGGCGCTGACCGGCGTGGTGTTCGGCCTGTATCCGGCCAATCGTGCCTCGAAACTGGATCCTGTTGAAGCGTTGAGGTACGAATAGCGGGAAGGGGGAAGAGGGAAGGGGGAAGGGTGGCGGCCCCATCCCCCTTCCCTCTTCCCCCTTCCCCCAGAAGTTTGTAGCCATGCCTCCCTCCCAGGCGCCGAGAATCCGCATCCTGCTCGGCGCCGCGTTCCTGATGGCCACCTCCGCCATCGGGCCGGGATTCCTGACCCAGACCGTCGTCTTCACCGCCCAGCTCGGCGCGAGCTTCGGCTTCGCGATCCTCGCCTCGGTGCTGATCGACCTCGGCGCCCAGCTGAACATCTGGCGCGTGCTCGTGGCCGCCCGCGCGCCGGCGCAAGTGGTCGCCGACGACGTGCTGCGCGGCCTCGGGGCCGCGCTCAGCGTGCTCGTGGCGCTGGGCGGGCTCGCCTTCAACATCGGTAACGTCGCGGGCTCGGGGTTGGGTCTCTCGGCGCTGCTGGACATGCCGGTGAAGACGGGCGCCACGGTCAGCGCCGCGCTCGCGATCGGCTTGTTCCTCTCGCGGGAGGCGGGCCGCGCCATGGACCGTTTCGCCCAGGCAATGGGTGTCGTGCTGATCGCGCTCGCGGGCTACGTCGCCGTCGCCTCGCACCCGCCGCTCGGTGAGGCCGCGTACCGGACGGTGCTCCCCGCCCGCCTCGACGTGCTCGCGATCGTGACCATCGTCGGCGGCACGGTCGGCGGGTACATCACGTTCGCCGGCGCCCACCGGCTGCTCGACGCCGGGATCGCCGGCCCCGGAGCGGTCGGCGCAGCAACCCGCTCGGCCGGCCTCGGCATCGGCGTGGCCACGCTGATGCGGCTGCTCCTCTTCCTCGCGGCGCTGGGCGTCGTGGCGCAGGGCCGCGCGCTCGACCCGGCCAATCCGCCGGCCTCGGTGTTCGGTCTCGCCGCCGGCCCCGTCGGCTACCGGCTGTTCGGAGCGGTGATGTGGGCGGCCGCCATCACTTCGGTCGTAGGCTCCGCCTACACCTCCGTGTCGTTCATCCGCACGCTGCGTCCCGGCTGGGAGCGACACCGCACGGCGCTCACCATCGGGTTCATCGCCGTCTCGGCCGTGATATTCCTCCTGGTGGGTCGTCCCGTGCGGGTGCTCATCCTGGTCGGTGCCTTGAACGGCCTCATCCTGCCGGTGAGCCTGGGCGCGATGCTCATCGCGTCCCGCCGGCCCGCGCTGTTGAACGGCTACCGGCATCCCCCTGCCCTGGCGGCCGCCGGCGCCGTCGTCGCGGCGGTGATGGCGGGGCTGGGGATCTACACTCTCGCGACGCAGGTTCCCACGCTGCTGCGATGAACTCCTCCCTCGTCCCCCGTCCCTCGTCCCCGTAGTTTGTAGCCATGCCCTTCTTCGAGGCCATCCGCCTGGCGTTCCAGACGCTGCGCGCCCAGAAGCTGAAGAGCGCCTTCTCGATCATCGGCGTCTTCATCGGCGTGATGTTCCTGATCGCCGTCGTGTCGGTGGTGCAAGGGATGAACCGCTACATGACCGACAAGTTCGCCGGGACGATCCTGGGCGTGAACACGTTCCGGCTGCGCCAGTTTCCCGACGTGCAGCTCGGCAACGTGACCGACTCGACCTGGCGCGCGTGGCGCCGCCGGCCGCGCATCTACTATGAGGATGCCGAGGCGGTCACCGCGGGCCTCCGGGTGCCGGTGACCACGGCGTGGGAGTCCAACACGTGGACGACCCTCGCGGCCGAGGGGCGGCAGATCGCGGGGGTGACGGTCACGGCGGCGACCGCGCCGTACTTCGCCATCCGCTCGCTCACCATCGAGCGGGGCCGGCCGTTCACGCCGCAGGAGGTGGCGGTAGGTGCGCCGGTGGTCGTACTGGGCCGCGAGCTGGCCGACAAGCTGTTCGAGGGCCTGGACCCGCTGGGGCGCGAGGTGAAGTTGTTCGACCTTCCCTACCGGGTGATCGGGGTGGTCGAGAAGCAGGGCAACCTGTTCGGGATGTCGCTCGACAAGTTCGCGGTTGCTCCGGCGACGTCGGACGTGAAGCGGTATGTCAGCCAGCCGCGGGTCGTGGGGGCGCTGGTGGTCAAGGCGTCGTCCCAGGCGGAGATGCGCACGGCGATGGTGCAGGCCGAGGAGATCATGCGCAGCCGCCATCACCTGCGGCCCCGCGCCGAGGACGATTTCGTGCTCGAGACGGCGGACGAGGTCCTGGATTTCTGGAGCAAGATCAGCCGCGTGCTGTTCGTAGCGCTCCCGGGCCTGGTGGCGATCTCGCTCGTGGTGGGCGGCATCGTGATCATGAACATCATGCTGATGGCGGTGGCGGAGCGGACGCGGGAGATCGGGTTGCGCAAGTCGCTGGGCGCCCGCCGCCGCGACATCCTGCGGCAGTTCGTGGTGGAATCGGCCACGCTCGCGACGCTCGGGGCCGCGCTGGGAGTCGGGACGGGGCTCGGACTGGCGAGCCTCGTGGCGGCGCTGACCCCGCTGCCGACGGCCGTGGCGCCGTGGTCCATCGCCCTGGGCGTGCTGCTCGGCGCGGGCGTGGGCATTGTCGCGGGCGTCTACCCGGCGAGCCGGGCCGCGCGGCTGGACCCCATTACGGCGCTGCGGGTGGAATGACGACCGCACCGGGAGCGGGGAGCGGGGAGCGGTCGCGGACGGTGCGAGCCGGAGGGTCGGTGCATTCCCGCCGAGGACCGCTCCCCGCTCCCCGCTCCCCCGTCTCGCCCTTCCGATCCCTCCCTGTCTTCGAGGGGGTGGGTATCGCGCTCGACAGTCTGCGCGCCAACAAGGCCCGCGCGGCGCTGACCATCCTCGGGGTCGCCATCGGGGTGACGGTGGTGATGGTGATCGCGGCGATGATCAGCGGCATCAACAAGAGCGTCTCCGACATCTTCGAGCAGATCGCGCCGCGCACGTTTCTGGTCTTCCGCTTCTTCCAGGCCGGGGTGGTGGTGGACGACGGCAGCGAGAACGCCCCGTGGCGCCGCAACCCGCCGATCACCGAGACGGAGGCCGCACGCATCGCCGCGCTGCCGAGCGTGCGCTACGTGACGAGCCGGGAGGAGAGCCAGACCGCCGTCGAATTCGAGGACCGCCGGCTCGAATCGGTGTTCCTCGCCGGGCTGTCGTCGCAGTGGGTCGAGGTCAACGGGGGCGACGTGTTTCCCGGGCGCAGCTTCACCCGCATGGAGGACCTCGCCAGCGCGCCGGTCGCCGTCATCAACGAGAAGCTCGTATCGCAGCTGTTCCGCGGCCGCGATCCCATCGGGCAGATCCTGAAGATCGCCGGGACGCCGTTCACGGTGATCGGCGTGTACCGCCAGCCGCCCAACCTGTTCAGCGGCGCCACGCCGCCGTTCGCCGCGGTCCCCCACGGCGCGTTCACCAAGTACGTGCCGTACTTCAAGGGGTGGATGCGGCTCGCGGTGGCGCCGGCGGCCAACGTCACGCAGCAGCAGGCGATGGACGAGGTGACCGCCACACTGCGCGCCATGCGGGGCCTGAAGCCCGGCCAGGAGAACACGTTTTCCCTCGTCACGCAGGACAAGCTGCTCGAGTCGTGGAACCAGGTCACCGGCGTGTTCTTCCTCGTGATGCTGGTGCTGTCCTCCATCGGCCTGATGGTCGGCGGGGTCGGCGTGGTGGCGATCATGATGATCTCGGTGACCGAGCGCACCCGGGAGATCGGCGTGCGCAAGGCACTCGGCGCCACGCGCCAGGCCATCCTGTGGCAGTTCCTCGTGGAGGCGTCGACGCTCACCCTCGTGGGCGGCGCGGCCGGCATGCTGGCCGGCGGCGGCATTGCGTTCCTGCTCTCCCACGTCACCCCGATTCCCGCCCACGTCCCCGTGTGGTCGATCGTGGCTGCCCTCGCCGCCTCGGCGTTCACCGGCGTCGGATTCGGCCTCTACCCAGCCAGTCGGGCCGCGCGGATGGACCCGGTGGACGCGCTGCGATACGAATAGGGGGAAGGGGGGAAGTAGGGAAGGGGGAAGGGTGCCGCCGGTGCGCGCCTTACCCTTCCCGCTTCCCCCTTCCCTCTTCCCCGGATCAGGCCGCGTCCGTTGTTAGCTTTCCGTTCCATGCAGGTCACCGAGGCGGTCCTCATGGCGCTCCGATCCGCGTGGAGCCACAAGCTCCGCTCCTTCTTCACGCTGGTCGGGATCATCGTGTCCGTCGCCTTCCTGGTCGCGGTGGTAGCGGTGATCCAGGGGATGAACGCCTACGTCCGCGACCGGATCGGCGGCGCGATCGTGGGAGTGAACGCCTTCCAGGTGCGCCGCACGCCGATCGCCATCGGGCTGATCGACGACGAGGAGTGGCGCGCGATCCAGCGCCGGCCGATCATCGCCCCCGAAGACGTCCCCTACGTCGCGCGCGCCCTGCCCGACGCGAGGGCCATCGCGCTGCAGTCGGGGTGGCCCACGCCGCAGGCCGACGTCGTGTGGCGCGACCGCACCGTGGGCGACGCCTTCGTGTTCGGCGTGACCGCGCCGTTCCAGACGGTTCAGGACTACAGCTACGCCGCCGGCGAGGCCCTGAGCGACGTGGACGTGCGGGAGCGGCGGGCGGTGGCCGCGCTCGGCTACGACGTGGCCGACAAGCTGTTCGACGGCAACGTGGCCCTCGCCGTGGGGCAACGGATTCGGGTGCGCGGCGAGCAGTTCACCGTGAGGGGCGTGGTCGCGAAGAAGGGAACGGTGCTGGGCAACTCCTGGGACGGGTTCGTCATGCTGCCGCTCACCAGCTTCGAGGCGCTGTATGGCCGTCGCCAAACCAGCGTGATCTCGGTGAAGATGCTCGACGCCACCTCCGTGCCGCTCGGCATGCAGCGCGCCGAGGAGGCGATGCGCATCGCGCATCGGCTGCGGCCGGGCCAGCCCAACGACTTCTCGATCGACACGGCCGACGCCCTGGTGTCGTTCTGGAAGAACCTCACCCGCATCCTGTTCACCGTGATCCCGGCGGTGGTGGCGATCGGGATCGTGGTGGGGGGGATCGTGATCATGAACATCATGCTGATGAGCGTCAACGAGCGGACCCGCGAGATCGGGGTACGGAAGTCGCTGGGGGCGCGCCGCCGCGACATCCTGCGGCAGTTCCTGGCCGAGGCGGTCACCCTGTCGCTGCTCGGGGGTGTGCTGGGGCTCGCCGCGGGCGCGGGACTGGCGGGTGTGATCTCCGCGGCCACCCCGCTGCCCGCCCGCGTCACGCTCTGGTCGGTCCTCGTGGCCCTCTCCCTCGGCGCGGGCGTGGGCGTGCTGTTCGGCGTCTACCCGGCCGCCCGAGCGGCGCGGCTGGACCCAGTGGTGGCGCTGAGAGCCGAATGACTCCCATCACCGGAGCAGGCAGCACAGAGCAGTTCGTTTCGGTGCGCACCGAAGCGCCGGTGTTCACCGGAAGCGACTGCTCCGTGCTCCCTGCTCCGCTGTCCGCATGAAGCTCCACTCCCTCTCGGAGGGACTCGGCATCGCCCTCGACCAGCTGCGCGCCAACAAGCTGCGCTCAGCGCTCACGATGCTGGGCGTGGTGATCGGGGTGGCGACGGTGATGGCCATGGCGTCGATCGTCCAGGGGATTCGCGACCAGATCATCAACACGATCGAGGTCGCCGGGCCCACGACGTTCTACATCGTGCGCTTCTTCTCCCAGACCCCGCTCAACCCCGACGCGTTGCCGAAGGAGGTCCGCATCCGCCCGGTGATCCAGCCCGAGGAGGCGGTGTCGATCGCCCGGCTGCCGGACGTGCGTTACGCCGGCATCTGGGTCCAGCTGTTCCAGCGCATGGAGTACAAGGGCGCGCGCACACAGATCATGACCGAATTCGGCGCGGACGACCACTACATGGACATCCAGGGCGGCCAGCTCCTCTCCGGCCGGTTCTTCACCCCGGCCGAGCAGCGATCCGGCGCGCCGGTGATTGTGATCGAGGAGAAGCCGGCCGACAAGCTGTTCGGCCGCCTGGACCCGATCGGGAAGTACGTGCGCGTGGCCGGGAAGACACTGCGCGTGATCGGGGTGTACCAAAACCCGCAGAACATCTTCCAGCCGCCGTCGCAGGAGATCGGTGCCATCCTGCCGTTCGAGACCGCCCGTCAGTCATTCCGCTACGACGAGACGAACGCGCTGTGGATCGTGGTCAAACCCCGCGACGGCGTGTCGGTGACCGACGCCATGGACGCGGTCACGCTCCAGCTGCGCCGGCTGCGGGGACTGCGGGCCGGGGACCCGAACACGTTCGACCTGATCACGCAGGACCAGATCCTCGACATCTTCAACAACCTCACGAGCGTGTTCTTCCTCGTGATGCTCGCGCTGTCGTCGGTGGCGCTGATGGTCGGCGGCATCGGCGTGATGGCGATCATGATGGTGTCGGTGACCGACCGGACGCGCGAGATCGGGGTGCGCATGGCCCTGGGGGCGACGCGGCGCGAGATTCTCTGGCAATTCCTGGTCGAGGCGTCCACGCTCACGCTGCTGGGCGGGCTGATCGGCATCGTGGTGGGTCTGGGAATGGGCGAAGCCCTGAAGGGGCTGCTCGGCACCGCGTCGGGCGTGCCGATCTGGAGCGCGGTGGTCGCCTGCCTCGTGTCGGTCGTGATCGGGCTCGTGTTCGGCGTGATGCCGGCGACGCGAGCGGCGAAGCTGGATCCGGTGGAAGCGTTGAGATACGAATGAAACGGCAGAGCACGGAGCAGGGAGCAGGCCTGCATCGGAGCGTACTGCTCTGTGCTCACTGCTCCGTTCCAGGGGGGATGGCGGCTTGACGCAGACCGTAGACCTGCTCGCCATCGCCGCGCATCGCGACGACGCCGAGCTCACCTGCGGCGGCACGCTCGCGAAAGCAGTCCGCGCCGGCCACCGCGTGGGCATCCTCGATCTCACGCAGGGAGAGAGCGGCACGCGCGGCTCCGCGGATCTGCGCGCCGCCGAGGCCGAGCACGCGGCGCGCACGCTCGGCGTGCAGGTGCGGCGGAACGCGGGCCTGCCCGACGCCCACCTGGCGAACGACGAGCCGTCGCGCGCGCGTATGGTGCGGCTGATCCGCGAGCTGCGGCCCCGCGTCGTGATCCTCCCCTACCCCATCGGGCGGCACCCCGACCACCGGATCGCGTCTGAGCTGGCCCGGGACGCCTGCTATCTGGCGGGGCTGGCGCGTTACACGCCGGAGTCCGAGACCGCGCCGCACCGGCCGTTCAAGGTCCTCTACGCGCTCGCCTACCGGGAAGACCCGGTGAAACCGTCGTTCGTGGTGGACATCTCCGACACGTTCGACGCCAAGATGGCCGCGATCCGCTGCTACGCCTCGCAATTCGACGGCGCCAAGGCGGCGGGCGAGATCTTCCCGACCGGCCAGGATCTCTATGAGCTGATCCGCGTGCAGTCGGCGCACTACGGCTCGCTCATCCGCACCCCGTACGGCGAGCCGTACTTCACCCACGAGACCATGGCGGTGGACGACGTGCTGACGCTTGGCGTGTCGAGCCTCTAGCTCTAGATTCCGCGTTCCATGTCCGTTCGCTTGACCTATCTCGATCACGCGGCGACCACGCCGGTGCGGCCCGAGGTGCGGGACGCGATGCTCCCCTATCTCGGGGAGGACGCGTTCGGCAATCCGTCCTCGGCGCACCGCTTCGGGCGCGCCGCCCGCGCCGGCGTCGAGGAGGCCAAGCGCCTCGTCGCCGCGGCGCTGGGCGCCGAGCCGAACCAGGTGATCTTCACCTCGGGCGGCACCGAGGCCGACAACCTCGCGGTGATCGGCGCGGCGCTCGCCGCCCGCGAGCGCGGCGGTCCGTTCCGCGCGGCGGTGGCCGCCACCGAGCACAAGGCGATTCTCGCCGCGGCGCACGCGGTCGTGCATCTCGGCGGGGAGGAGATCGTGCTCCCCGTGGACGCCGCGGGCGCGGTGGACGAGGCGGCGCTCGATGAGTCGCTGGCGCGCGGCGTGGCGGTGGTCAGCGTGATGTGGGTGAACAACGAGGTCGGGACGATCCAGCCGATCGCCCGGCTGGCCGAGCGATGTCGCGCGGCCGG
>DATDED010000065.1:0-3541 GCA_036523455.1 Gemmatimonadales bacterium | reverse complement strand
GCCCGCAGCTCCAGCGACACCATCGCCGGTTGCCACGGCGCCACGGCCACGAGTACGCCCGAGGATCCCGCTTCGGGAAGGCGCACGACCACGGGTGTCGATCGCTCGTCGCGCGCCAGCACGAGCGCCGCCTCGCGCGATGCGCGCCGGTACAGTGTGTCCTCCGAGACATCGTAGCCCGCCACTACGAGAGTGGATTCGCCACGGCGGAATGTTGCGAACTCCGGCTCCAGGATGCTGAACCTCGCGGCGTAGGCCGGCGCGTACCGCTCGAGCGCGGCCTGCAGCTCGATCCCCTGCGCGGACGGTTCGTCGCCCGGGGACAACGCGTCGAAGGTGCGGGCGTCCGGCACGAAGTGATAGCTCGGCTCCGGCTCGTGACCGATGGCGACCGGCTCGCGCATGCTGCGGACGCCACCGTCGTCCCGCTCCCAAGCCAGCGGCCATCCATAGCGCACGGTTATTTCGCGTTCATCGTCTCCCCACGGGCCATAGGGCGAGCGGGCGTGCGCCAGCAGATGCGCGAGGGTGAGCCGGGCGTAGTGCTCGGTGCGGCGATCGTTGCCGGCCCGTGACCACAGCGGTTGCGCCAGCCACCATACCCGGTTCTCGAAGCCGGAGCGCTCGTCACACGAGAGAGCGCGGTAGCGGCGGCGCAGCGGCTCCTCGAGCAGGTCCGAGAGATCGGTCCAGCGGCAACGCTCGTCCCCGGACATGAGCTCCAGCGCTGAGTGAAACAGCCGCTCGGCGGCTTCCGCATCGCCATCGGCGTGCCATGCCAGACCCTCGAGCGCCGCGCACCACCACGAGTCCGCGCGGCAGTCCTGCGCGGCGATCGCCGCGTCGAGAGTCCGGCCGGCCTCGATCAGGTAACGGACCCGCTGTCCCACGACCCACCCATCGCCGGGCAGCGCGTGCGCCACGCTGTCCAGCACGGCCAGCAGGTGCGCCCGTTCCACTCCGATCTGCGCCGGTTCGACGGGGGCGTGCGAGTCGGCACCGTCACTCCAGTAGCAGAACCGTCCGATGCGGGCGTCGCATCGTTCTCCTGAGTGCGCGAAGCCCGCCGGGAGGAGGAACATCCGGATGCGCTCGAAGTCCACCTGGGCACGCCGCGCGTGCGACAGCAGCGCGGCGGAGTCCGATTGGGTGATCAACAGTACGAGAACGGCGAGTGCGGGCATGAACCTGACCCCCTCACCGTCAACCTACTCCGGGATTGGTGTGTGGGGCTAGGGAACCTCTGCACTAGTCCGTGCGACGTCGGGGGTGGGGGCGCTCGGACGCGTTAGACGCGGGGGCGCTCGACCCGGGCCATCGTGTCGCATCTTCTTGCCGGCCACGAGCGATAATGCCCGGGCCGTGCGGCCCCCGCGTCCTCGCGTCCTAGCCCCCACCCCCGGCGTCGCGCCCCGTACGCAGAGCTCCCTAGCGAGTGTGCTCGTGCTCGTGGCCGCCCCAGACCGCGGCGGAATCGTCGGCGAAGGCGTTGATGTGCACCATCCAACCGAACAACCGGGGCACGAAACGCCCCCCCACAGCGGCGCACGCGTCCGGCGTGGCGATGGGGCTCCGCGGGCCGAAGACGGGGCGTCCACTCAACGACTCGCGCCAGCGCGCGGGCGTGGCGAGGGGCGGCAGGCACAGGTTCACATGCTGGTGCCACCGGGCGATCGACAGCGGTACGCGCCGGTCCAGCTCCTCGGGCGTGGCGCCTGGCGCTTCGCTGTACATCACGCCGATCAGCACCAGCCCGCCGGTGGAATCCTGCCTGTAGAGCAGCGACGTCGGTGCGGCGGGGTCGAAACGGTACCGCTCGGCCAGCGCGTTGCGACGGTTGGTGTAGTGGTAGACCGGCTGCTTCGCCCCGCGCAGGAACGGCCGGTAGCCGTCGGCGACCGCGACCCGCACGTCGCGGTATCGGGCCACGCGCTCCCGGATGGCCAGGAGCAACGCCGCCGCACGGGCCGAGTCGCCCGGTTGCGGCGCGCGCAGCGGGGTCATCCGCCGATGGAGATCGCCGTCAGGCTGGCTCATCTCCCGCATCACTGCGGCCGTGGCACTGGTGTCGGAGGACTCACCGAGGGGCCGCGCCGCATCCTGCGCCCGGCTGGCCCGGGGCAAGAGCACGGCACAACAGCAGGCGACGACACTCGGCAGTCTCATGGGCAGGCTCGGGTTCGGGTGTGGGCTATAGACGCAGAGGCCCGCCGCTGTTAACGCACGCAGCGCGACCCTCGCGAGCCGCGCTGCGCCGGTTCGGACGTTCGGGACTAGCGATTGCCCGGGGGCCGCCGTCCCATGCGGGCGCGCATCTGCTCCACGTTGGTGTCGAAGGTCTTCTGCTGATCGGCCGTCAGGACCGCACGGATCTCGGCGTCCTGCTTCTGATACACGTCGTGCATCTTCGCCCGGGTGGCCGAATCGGGCATCTGGCCCGGCGTGAAGGCGGGCATCTGCGCCGCGTAGCGGGCGGTGATCGAGTCGACTTTCGTCTGTTGTTCGGGGGTCAGGGTGATCCCGGTGAACAGGCGTTGCATACGCCGGGCGGCGAAGCCACCCGGCCCGGGGGCACCCTGGGCAAGCGCGACCGAGCTGCCGAGCAGCACGAGCGCACTGGTGAGAACGGCGAGGCGTAAACGCATGACATCCCTCCGACGGAGTGAAAGTGTGTTACCCCGGTTGTACGCGCCCCTCGGGCATGCCGTTGAGCCCAGGGTCCGGCAAGACCCCGTCAGGGGTGACTCGGGTCACGGACTGGTGTAGGATCTTGGGACAAGGTGCATCGCGCCGGCCGCCGCCTCTGGACGTCCCACCGTTCCCCGAGGTCTCTCATGCGCCTCACGAAATGGCTCACCCCGCTGGTGCTGTTCTGTGTCTACTGCAACCGACCCAATCCACCACCCAAGCCGCCACCGCCCCCTGCGGGACCGGACGCCCTCACGGGATTCGACAACGCCAGCAACGGCCTCGTCCACGATTCGATTCACGTAGCGGATCAGGACGCGTTCGACGACGTGGAGTTGGTCGCCGACGGCCTGGGCCCGCTCTACAACGCGCAATCGTGTCGCGAGTGTCACCAGAACCCGACCTCGGGCGGCGCCAGTCAGGTGAGTGAGCTGCGCGTCGGCCACCTCGGGCCCGACGGGCGGTTCCGCAATCCCGACATCCCGATCGGTCGCGGCACCGACACGGTCCCGGGCCGCACGCTGATCAACGACCGGGCGATCTGCCCCAACGCGGCGTTCCCCGACAGCGAAATCCAGGAGCGGGTTCCCGACTCGGAGACCATCCGCACGTTCCGGGCGTCACTCAATGTCCTGGGGGACGGCTACGTCGAGGCGGTAGCAGACACGACGCTGCTCGGCATCGCCCGCCGGCAGCGGCAACAGACCAACGACAGGATCCGCGGCCAGGCGCTGCTGGTGCCGATCGTCGAGGCGCCGGGCAGGACCGCGGTGGGACGGTTCGGCTGGAAGGACCAGCACGCGAGTCTCCTGTCGTTCGCCGGCGACGCCTACCTGAACGAGATGGGCGTCAC
>DATDED010000064.1:0-7419 GCA_036523455.1 Gemmatimonadales bacterium | reverse complement strand
TTGCGTGCGATGCGCCTGGACCTCACCAGGGCCCTCAAACAGGGCCAGCCGACAGGGTGGCGCTCGGCGCTCGGGGTGCGAGGGGGGCTGGTGGTGTTCGAAGTGGCCACGGCATTCCTGCTGGCGATCGGCGCCGGCCTGTTGGCGCGCAGTTTCACCACGCTGCTCAGGTGGCAGCCCGGTTTCGAACGCGCCCACCTGCTCACGTTCTGGACCCTCGCCTCGCCCGGCACATACAAGGACGCTCCGAGCGTCGCGGCCCTTTTCGCGCGCGTGGAAGGTGAGCTGCGCAGCCTGCCAGGGGTGACCGGGGTGGGGATGGTGTCCAGTGGGACGCTGTTCGGAGGTGAGGAAACGGGCGAGTTCGCGCTGGATGGCGCTGGAGGAGGCGGAGAGCCCTATCTGGCAGCCCGCTGGTACGACATGAGCGCGACCTACTTTCCGACGCTCGGCCTGCCGCTGCGCCACGGCCGGTTCTTCGGTGCGGCCGACCGCGCGGGGGCTCCGCCCGTCGCGTTGATCAACGAGACCATGGCGCGGCGGCTCTTCGGGGTCGCCGACCCCGTCGGGCGGCGCCTGCGCGAGCGGAACGACGATCGTGCGATCGAGATCGTGGGGGTCGTGGCGGACATTCCTCCGTTCACGCCCGGCGTCCCGGTACAACCGGAGATCTACTGGCCGTATGCGCAGCGGCCCCGGTGGGCCAGCTACTTCGTCCTGCGAACGAGCGGCGAGCCCGCGACCCTGGCCCAGGCGGTGGACAGCAGGCTGGCCAGCGTCGACCCCGACCTGCGGCCCGACGGCCTCCAGACCATGGACGACCTGGTGTCGGCGAAGCTGGCACGGCCGCGCTTCCAGATGATCCTCATCGGGGTGTTCGCGGCGTTGGCACTGACGCTCGCGCTGGTGGGGGTCTACGGCGTCCTCGCGGCGTCGGTGGCGGCGCGCACGCAGGAGCTGGGCGTCCGCCTGGCTCTGGGAGCCAGTGGCGGACAACTGCTCGGGCTCGTGTTTCACCAGGGTATGCTGCTCGCCGGCGCGGGGATCGCCATCGGTGCGCTCGCGGCCCTCGGCGTGTCGCGCTTCGCGACCGCT
Source organism: Gemmatimonadales bacterium (assembly GCA_036523455.1). Taxonomy (GTDB): domain Bacteria; phylum Gemmatimonadota; class Gemmatimonadetes; order Gemmatimonadales; family GWC2-71-9; genus DASTHG01. The sequence continues at coordinate 6,324 of DATDED010000064.1, read as the reverse complement.
CTGCTGTACGGCGTCCGTGCGACGGACCCGCTGACCTATGGTCTCGTGGGGTGCCTGGTGCTCGTGGCCGCCGCGACGGCGTGTCTGATCCCGGCTCGTCGCGCTACGAGGGTGGATCCGATGACGTCCCTCCGCGGAGAGTAAGCGAGACGATCGCTACCGAGTCGTCGCCGCGCCGTCCACCCGGAAACGGCGGGCGGACTCGGTGAGACGCGCCGCCGCGGCGCCGAGGCGCTGAGCCGCCTCGCCCAGCTCGCCCACCGACGAGAGCTGTCCCTTGGTCGCGCTCGCGGTGCGCTGGGCTCCGGCGGCCGCCTCCTCGCCGATCCCGGCCAGGTCGGTCATGCGACGCACCACCAGGTCGATCTGCCGGGCCTGGTCTTCGGCCTCTCCGGCGAACGTAGTGGCGAACTGCGTGGTGTCGTTGAGGGTCCCGAAGATCGCGTCGAGCGCCTGCCGGGCTGCACCGGAAACGGTGCCCGCGTCCTGCGCGGCGATCCGCCCCTGCCGCAGCGCGGCCGCGACGCTCGCGATCTGCTCCTGGGTGAGGCGCATGCGGGCGCGGATTTCCTCGACCGCGTGGGTGGACTGCTCGGCGAGGTTGCGCACCTCCGCGGCGACCACGCGGAAGCCTGCCCCGGAAGCACCAGCCCGGGCCGCCTCGATGGCGGCGTTGAGCGCCAGCAGCTCCGTCTGACTCGCGATCCGCGTGATCCCGTCCATCAGCTTACCGATGTCCCGCGACCCCTGCTCGAGGGTGCCCGCGGCCCGGCTGGCCTGGTCGATGTGATTCACCAGCGACTCCAGCAGCTCGCGGGCCCGCGCGATCTCCTCGCCATGGCGCCGCGCCTCGTGCGCCGCGGCGCCGACCTGGCGCTCCGCCTGCTGAAACCGCTGCTGCAGCGCGGCGGCGATCCGCGCCGCGGCGTCACCGGCGTTCCGGCCGCTCTCGATCGAGCGGCGCTGCCGCTCCGTGCCCTCCGTCAGCGAATCGGCCGTGGATGCGATCTGCTGGGTGGACGCCTGCAGCTCGACGGAGGCCGTGCCGAGACGCCGCGCTAGCTGCACCAGGGCCTGAGCCTGCTGCTGGACCTCCCGCACCGCCTCGCCCACCGCCGCGGTCGTCTTGTCGACGCTGGCGCTCAGGTAGCCCAGCTCATCGGCCTCCGGGTCGCCGATGCGGACGGCCAGATCACCCCGCTCCACCTGTGCCAGGAGCTTCCGGGTGCGACGCAGGCGACGCGTGATCTCCGCGAGCGGCGGGATCAGGGCGGAGGCGGTGAACAGCAGCACCAATCCGGCCTGCAGGTACTCGTTCCAGCCCCACGGCGGCTGCGGCCCGCTCGCCCGGACGGACGCGGCGATCGTGAACCCCGCCAGGTTGATGGTGAGGGCGATCCAGCCCACCCGTCGTCCCAGCTGCAGCGCGGCCTGCAGCGGCGCGATGAGATACACCGCGTAGAGGAGGTACCCGGTCCGATCGAGCCCGTACACGACGGCGGAGATCATCGCCGCGCCGAGCACAAACGTGAGCAGGACGTAGCCGGGACGGAACGCCGTTTCCCGGACCAGCCGGGTCATGGCATAGTTCGCCGCGACGCTCACGACCGCGAACCCGATCAGGAACACCCACGACACGGCGACGACGTGGAACAGCCGGACCACGCCGAGCAGCAGCACGCCCACGACGATGAGCCGCCAGCGTGCCTGGATGCCGGCGAGAACGAACTGCCGTTGTTTGGTGCGGTGCTCCGCCGTGAACTGTTCCGAGAGGTCGGTCATCGTCCGCAATAATGGCCGGCCCGCGTCGGGAAAGGTAGAGTCAGGGCGTGAGCGCGACCGGCTCCGCGACGCGCACGGGGCGCGCTTCGTCGAAGCGGGAGCCGTCCCCCAGCTGTCCCGCGGCGTTCTTTCCCCAGCACATGATCGACCCGTTCGGCCGCAGGGCGCAGGTGTGGGCGTCCCCGGCGCTCACCTGCGTGAATGGTCCAAACACGTCGCGCCCGAGCTGTTCATCCAGGTTGGCGCCCCAGCACGAGACGGCCGTCACGCCCCGGGTGCGCACCAGGCAGGTGTGCCAGCGTCCCGCGCTGACGAACGCCAGGCTCGATGGATCGCCGGCGAAGGTCGGCACCCAGAGGATCGGGTCGCCGAGCGTGGCGAAGGAACGCCGCGGGTTGATCTGCTCGTGGAAGTTGTCGCCCCAGCAGAACAGCGCGGGGCGGCGGGCGTCCGCGGTGATGCCGCACGTGTGCTGCGCGCCCGCGCTGAGCATGCGCCAGCGCCGGTGTTGCATCACCTGCTGCGGTCCGCGTCGCGTGCCGTACGCCCCGATGCCGAGCTGCCCGCGGCGGTTGCTACCCCAGCAGTAGGCCAGGCTGTCCACGGTCACGGCGCACGTGTGGTCGTCCCCGGCCGTGATCGAGCGGAAGCGCAGCGAGCCGGCCACGGGCAGCGGTCGCCCGCTCGAAGATGTGTCCCCGGTGCCGAGCTGGCCCCGGTCGTTGGAGCCCCAGCAGTACGCGCGGCTCTCGTCGGTGATGCCGCAGACATGGTCGGCGCCGGCGGCGATGACCTGGAACAGCAACCCGCCGGTGACCGGCACCGGCACGAGGCTGCGGGGCGTGGCGGCGTTGCCGAGCGCGCCGGTGGTGTTGCGGCCCCAGCAGTACGCCTCGCCGGTCGTGGTGACGCCGCACGTGAAATCGAGGCCGGCGTCGATCGTGAGAAACGTGAGGCCGCCGCTGACGGCGACGGGGACCGGGGAGTCGATGCGCTCGTTGCTGCCCAGCTCGCCTTCACTGTTGTCGCCCCAGCAGTACGCGTGCTCGCCGGTGGTGAGCGCGCACGTGTGACTCGCGCCGGCGCTCACGGTGGCGAAGGTCAGCGTATCCTGGGCGTTGGCGGTGGCGGCGGCGAAACAGGCAATCAGCGTGGCGATCGTGTGGCGGGCGCGCATAGGTACCTCCCGAGTGCCTTTTCCATAATACTGCAGGCCGCGCGCCAGGGAAGCGTCGGTCCGCGTCCTACATGCGGAACAGGTAGCTCCCCTTGATGAAAAACCCGTCGCCGGTCCGCCGCAGCCGCTGAAAGCGAAAGGCGTCCGGCTCCTCCAGCGACGCCCCGTACCCGATGAACAGGACGGTGCCGGGCGTGGGGCGGTAGGAGAACAGGAAGTCGCTGCGAAAGTTGTTGAACACGATCCCGCTCGCCGGTCCGACCCGCTGCTGGGCGGTGGGATCCAGCACCAGGGCCAGTCCGGTGCGGGGGTCGACCAGGGTGTCGCGCCGCTGGGCGAAGTACTGCCCGACATACCGGAAGAGGATGGCCCGGTTGAGCTGGTACTCGAGCTTCAGGCGGGGGATGTTGGCCGTGGAGAACCGGCTGCCGTCGCGGGCGCGCGTGATGCGCTGGTGCGTCCACAGCGCCTCGATCCGCACCGACTGCGTGGGCCGCCAGGTGACGGTTCCGTTCGCATCGAACTCACGGCCTTCGGCAGCCTCGGCGAAGATCGGTGCCGCGCCGTAGCCGACGTTCACCGACAGCGTCAGGGGGCGATTGGGCGTGTTCACGCCGACGTTCCCGCCCAGCAGGTTGTAGAGGCCGTGCGGCGTCACGAACGGGGTACCCGCGCCGTCGGTCGCGTACCCGAGGTAGTCCGCCCGGTCGAAGCGCTGCTGGTTGTCGCTGACGTTCACCGACACGCCCCAGCCGCCCCGCAGGCTGGCGTTCCAGTTGTCGCTGAAGCCGCCCTCGATCGTGCTGCGGAGGTGGAGGAAGTCGTCGTAGTGCCACAGCGGGTCGAACCCGACGAACGTCGAGACCTGCTCGACGAGCGCGCCCGGCCGCCCGTACCAGCTGAAGCGGTTGAAGAGCCGGAGCGAGACGTAGTCGGTCCGCGGGACGAACCCGGAGCCCGCTACGAAGTCCGGGCTGACCCCCTGGATCTCGCCGTGATTCCCGTATGCGCGCCCGGTGCGATCGAAGGCCGTCAGGTCCCACATGGTTCCGGCACGGGCCCCGGCCGGGTCCCGCGTCCACGACCCGACGACCTGGGCCTGCGTGAACCACAGTTTCTTCCAGACCACCCGCAGGTCCGTGCCCGCGACCCGGTTGTATGCGCTCCCGTCCACGCGGTCGGTATAGACGAGCCCGGCGGTGGAGCTCGCCCCCAAGTCGCGCCGCACCCGCAGGAGATTGTAGACGGGGTTGCTCCGGCCGAACGATTGATCCCGGTCGTCCACCGCGGCGAGGTAGGCGACGTTCGTGCCCCCGATCTTCCCGGTCAGCTTCGCCCCCCCCAGCGGCTCCGCCACCCTTCGCGTGTAGATCAACCGGTTCGGCGAGTCGTACTGCTCCAGTCCCTCGAGGAAGAAGGGGCGCTTTTCGGGGAAGAACAGCGGGAAGCGCGCGTTCGCCGTCACCTGGCCGACGTCCGCCTCGACCTGGGAGAAATCGGGATTGGCCGCGGCCGTGAGGCTGAGGTTCTCGGTGACGCCCCAGCGCAGCGTGCCGCCGGCATCGGGCGTGGTGGTGTAGCCATAGGCCGTGGCGCCGGGCGCGCCGTTGACCTTGGTCGTGACCTCCGGCGTAATGTCCATTACGAGGCCGCGCCGCAGTCCGGTGAGGCCGGTGAGCCGGCCCGACTGGATCAGGAAACTGGCGCTGGCGCGCACCGCGGGCGTCCAGGTGTCCTCGTAGCCTGAGTGCTGGATCACGCGGTCGACCTGGATGCCCCAGGTCTGCGGATCGGCGGACTGATAGTGCAGGCTCTTGAACGGGATCCGCACTTCCACTTCATAGCCCGTCGGCGTGACCCGCCCGCGGGATTCGAACACGAAATCGGGGTTCAGGTCGATGGTCGCATCGAACCGTCCCCCTGCCTGCGGGCCGCCGGCCGAGGCCTCCACGCCGTCGCTCCAGACGCCATCCTCCTGCACGCCGAGCGGATTGACGGCGAAGAGCAGCGCGCGGCGGTGATCGGCGTACGTGTCCAGCAACAGCTGCACGCGGTCGTCCGCATCGATGTTGTCGCGGTTGGCGAGCGTCGCCCGCACGAGGCCCCCCCCGTGGCGCTCGAACGCCCGGATCCCGAAGTAGATCGCGTCGGGCGCGTACCACACCAGCACCGCGGTGGAATCTTCCGCCGGGCGCCCGTCCGCGGGACGGTATTGCGAGAACCCGGTGAGCACGGCCGCGCGGCTCCAGGGCGCCTCGTCGAGCACGCCGTCGATACGGACGGCGGCTTCGATGCGGGGCGGAGCGACGTTCAGCTCGCGGGCGAGGCCGCGATAGACCGGCGCAGGGTCGGGGGTCTGGAGGGCCAGGAGCAGGGCGAGCATGGCGGAATAATAAAGCGTGGGGTGTGGGGAGTGGTACGTACCGGGCTCGGACGGACAATACCATCCCTGACACGCTCCGGACCGTTACTCTCCACTCCCCACTCCCCGATGTTCTGCTCCCGACTATTCGTAGCGCAGCGCGGTGATCGGGTCGAGCGAGGCCGCGCGGCGAGCCGGGTAGATTCCGAAGAACAGCCCCACGATGGCGCTGAACGCGAAGGCGAGGAAGATCGAAAAGGGTGAGATCGCCGTGTTCCAGTGCGCGACCTTCGAGAGCACGACCGCGCCGACTGAACCGATCAGCACGCCGACCGTCCCGCCCACGAGGCAGAGGACCAGCGCCTCGACCAGGAACTGCAGCAGGATGTTCCCCTTGGTGGCGCCGAGGGCTTTGCGCACGCCGATCTCACGGGTGCGCTCGGTGACCGATACCAGCATGATGTTCATGATTCCGATGCCGCCCACGAGCAGACTGACCGCAGCGATCCCCGCCAGCAGGAAGCCGAAGGTCTCCGTCGTCTGCTGGAACGTCGAGAGCACGTCCGCCTGGTTGCGGATCTGGAAGTCGTTCTCGCCGCCGGCGCGCACCTTGTGCTGGCGCCGTATGATGCGCTCGACCTCGATCATCGCCAGGTTCATGTTCTTGATGCTGTCCACCTGGACGGTGATCGAGCGGAGGCGGTCGGTGCCCATGATGCGGTAGCGCGCCGTCTGCAGTGGGATGAGCACCTGCTCGTCCGGGTTCTGGAACCCCTGCGACCCCTTTTCGCTCAGGATGCCGATGACGGTGAAGGGGATGCCGCGGATCTGGATGTCCCGCCCGATCATCGCGGCCGCGTTGGCATTGAACATGTCGGGGACGGCCGACCCCAGCACGGCGAACCGGCGCCGGGCCTCGTCCTCTCCCGTGGTGAACATCCGGCCGGAGGTCAGCTCGTAGGCGTGCACTTTGGCGTACGCCGGGATCGTGCCGACCACGTTG
>DATDED010000063.1:0-7558 GCA_036523455.1 Gemmatimonadales bacterium | reverse complement strand
GGCGCATGGACCGCTACGACGTGTTCGCGGTGGTGGCGGTGGATCCCCAACGGCGGTTCTACGTCGCGAGCGGCGGCTACACACGACAGATGCAGGACCTGGCGCTCGCGGTCGTGCGTACCATCGTCGTCGGAGCACTGCGGGCACCGGTGCCGACGCAGGCGCTGGTGATCGCGAACGCATCCATCATCGATCCCGCCGGCGGCGCGCCTCTCACCCTGGGTTCCGTCGTCGTGGTCGGCGATCGCATCACGGCGGTCGGGCCGGGGATCCCGGTACCACCTGGCGCGCGGGTCATCGACGCCCGCGGGAAGTTCCTCGTCCCGGGGCTGTGGGACATGCACGCACACCTGGCGGCCACGACCCCGATCGGACGCGCCCCCGAGCACTACGTGAGTTACGGAATCCTCGGCGTGCGCGACATGGGCGGTTTCCCCGACTCGCTGTTCCCGCTCAGGGCCGCGATCCGGTCCGGCGCACGGATCGGCCCCGATCTGGTGCTGGCGGGGCCCACCCTCAACGGCGATCAGCCTGCCCCATTCCACCGGAAGGTGGTCACCGACTCCGAGGCCCGTATCGCGGTGCACGAGCTCGCGGCGGCCGGAGTCGACTTCATCAAAGTGCACCGCGCCACCGGCCGCGCAGCGTTCCTGGCGATCATCGACGAAGCGCGGTCGCACGGGCTATCAGTGTGCGGGCACGTGCCCCTCGCGCTGAGCTGGGTCGAGGCGTCGAACCTCGGCATGCGGACGATCGAGCACATCCAGACGATCTACGAGAACGAGCAGCCCGATCCGCGCCTCGTCGCAGCGCAGTTCACTGCGATCGCCGACCACCTGGACGGCTCGTACGGCGATTCGATCTTTGCCGTGCTGGTGCGCAACCACACGTATTTCGATCCCACCCTGGTCGGGTACGAGGTCTTGATCGACCGGGCCGCGCCGCCGGTCGCGGCGCTGCGGCGGGCGGCCTACGCCCGGATGCAATCGCTCGCCGGCCGGGCAGCGCGCGACAGCGTGCGGCTGCTGGCGGGGACGGATGTGCTCGAGCGGCATGGCGACATGCTGCTCACCGAGCTGGAGCGACTGGTGGCGATCGGGCTCACGCCGCGGCAGGCGCTCGCGGCCGCGACCACCACGGCGGCCGAGGCGATGTCGCGCGGCAGCGGCCGGATCGAGCCTGGAGCGCCCGCGTCGTTCCTCATCGTCGATGCGAATCCCCTGATCGACATCCGGAACCTTCGCGCGCTGTCCGCGGTCGTGCTGCGCGGCCGGCTGATCGAGGCAGGCGAATTGGAGGCGCTCCGGCATGCTGATCCTTAGTTACCGCCAGGTGGAAGAGCTCCTCGATCTGGATGCGCTGATCGAGGCGCTCGCCGTGGCGATGGCGGACCTCAGTGCGGGTCGAGCCTCGGTACCCAGGCGGAACTTCGCGTTGGCCGGGGCCTCGGGAATCCTCGCCGCGATGCCGGCGTATCTCGCCACGCAGAACGTGCTGGCGGCCAAGCTCGTCCTGGTGTTCCCCGGCAACGCGACGCAAGGCCTCGACACGCACCAGGCCGTAGTCGCGGCATTCGATCCCGCGACCGGCGTCCCCATGGCCCTCATGGACGGCGCATCCATCACCGCGATCCGCACGGCGGCCGGCTCGGCGCTGGCGACGCGCCTGTGCGCCCGGGAAGGGGCGAAGGTGCTCGCGATCCTCGGGACCGGGGTGCAGGCGCGGTCGCATGCGCGGGCGGTCCCGCGCGTCCGAAACATCACCGAGATCGTGGTGGCGGGACGAACACCCGTGAAGGTGGCCGCCTTCGCCGCGGAGATCGGCGCCAGGGTCGCATCGACGTACGCCGAGGCGGTCGCGACGGCCGACATCGTCTGTTGCTGTACGAATGCGACGGAGCCGGTCGTCCGACGCGAGTGGTTGCGGCCGGGGACGCACGTGAATTCGGTCGGATTCACCAAGGGCCCGGAGCTCGATCCGCGGGTCTTCGCGGACGCGCTGGTGGTAGTGGAATCGCGCGCCGCCGCCATCGGAGAGTTCCCCAATGGCGCCGTGGATATCACCGCGGCCGTCAACCAGAACATCCTCCGGCTGGCGGACATACGTGAGGTCGGAGAGCTGGTGCAGGGTGGGGGCGTGTCGCGGACCGGCGCCGATCAGGTCACCGTGTACCGCTCGGTCGGCGTGGCGGCGCAGGATGCCGCGGCCGCCGGGCTCGCTCTCGAGGCGGCGCGCGCGAGGGGTGTGGGGTCCGACGTGAGACTCTAGTCGATCGCGTCCTTGCTGGCCGTCGCGACCGACGGCAGGTTTGTCGCTTCCTGAATGGCAGCCCGCCCAGCCACGACCCAGAAGGCCAACGACGAGGAGGACCGTATGCTGCTCGTTCGCGAGATCATGTATTGCAAGCCCGGCAAGGTGCGCCCAATGGTGGAGAAGTTCCTGGCCATGAACAAGCTCAGCGCGAAGGTGGGTATGCCGCAGATGCGCGTGATGACCGATTTCTGCGCCGAACGCTACTGGATGCTCGTCGCGGAGATGGAGGTGCCGAGCATGGCGGAGTTCGAAAAGATGATGCAGGGCGGCGGGCAGGACAGCGCGGCGATGAAGGAGATGGAGACCATCATGAAGGATTATCACGATCTGGTGGAATACGGCCGGCGCGAGGTCTACAAGATCGAGGGATGAGGCACATTGGACGCGCTCGACGGACTTAAGTCGCGCCTGCGAGGTCCGCTCCTCACCGCCGGGGCCCCGGACTACGAGGACTCCCGGACCGTCTGGAACGCCATGATCGACCGGAGGCCCGCCCTGGTCGTGCGCTGCCTCGGCAGCGGCGACGTGATCGCGTGCGTCCAGTTCGCGCGTGCGAACGAACTCCTGCTCTGCATCAAGGGTGGGGGGCACAACATCGCCGGCCTGGCCACGGCCGACGGCGCGCTGATGCTCGACATGTCGCTCATGCGCGGCGTCTGGGTTGATCCAGAGAGACGCATCGCCCACGCGCAGGCCGGCTGCCTGCTCGGCGACGTGGACCGCGAAACGCAGCTGCACGGGCTCGCCACCGTCCTCGGCTTCGTGTCGGCCACCGGCATCGCCGGGCTCACGCTGGGCGGTGGGTTCGGGTACCTGACGCGCCGCTGGGGCTGGACGACCGACAACGTGGTCGGGATGGACGTCGTGACCGCCGACGCCCGGGTGGTTCGGGCGAGTCCCGAGGAGAACGCGGACCTCTTCTGGGGACTGTGCGGCGGTGGCGGCAACTTCGGCGTCGTGACCGGCATCGACTACGCGCTCCACCGTGTCGGTCCGGAGATCCTCGGCGGCGCGGTCGCCTGGCCAGCCAGTGAGGCGCCCGGTGTGCTCGAGCTGTACCGGACGTTCACCGAGAAAGCCCCGCCTGAGCTCACCCTTGCCATGCTCCTGCGGCCCGCGCCCCCTGCGCCGTGGCTTCCGCAGGACGTGCATGGGAAGCCGATCGTCATGGTGCTTGCCTGTTACAGCGGGGACCTCGAGGAGGGCGAGAAGATCGTGGCGCCCATCAAGGCGTTCCATCACCCTGTGGCTGACGTGCTCGTGCGCCGGCCCTACACCCAGATGCAGTCGCTGATCGACGCCACGCAGCCCAAGGGCCGGCGCTACTACTGGAAGAGCGAGTACCTCCCGCGCATCGAGCCGGACCTGTGCCGGAAGCTCATCGAGCATGCCACCGGCATCCGCTCGCCCCACTCGATTGTGGCCCTGTTCCAGATCGGGGGCGCGCTCAACCGGATCGAGCCGGGACGCTCCGCTACGGGCAACCGCGATGCCCGTTACGTGGTCAACCTGGCGGGATCGTGGGAGCAGCCAGACGATGACAAGGTGAACATCGCCTGGGCACGCGAGGCGTGGAGCGACATCAAGGGGTTCTCGACCGGCGGCAGCTACATCAACTTCCTGACCGAGGACGAAAGCCCCGAGCGCATTGCGGCGGCCCTCGGCGAGAGTCTCGTTCGGCTCGCGGAGGTCAAGGCGGCCTGGGATCCGGAGAACGTGTTTCGAACGAATCGGAACATCCCCCCGGCCGCCCGTCCGTCGTCGGCCGGGGAGCGATAGGCCCTACTCGGTCGTCTTGCCGGCGAAGTGCTCCTCCAGCCGTTCGGCATCCTTCTTGGTGCGATGTACCGTGCCGTCCTCGTGCTGGGGCGGAGCGTACAGCGTGTACAGCTTCAGCGGCTTCTCTCCGATGTTCCGGATGTTGTGCCGTGCGCCGGCGGGAATGACGATCGCGTCGTCGCCCTCGATCTGAGTGCGGCGCCCGTCGATCGAAACCTCGCCTTTCCCCTCTTCCACCCGGAAGAACTGGTCCGTGCTCTCATGGACCTCTTCGCCGATCTCCTCGCCGGGGTTGAGGGACATCAGGACCAGCTGCATGTGTGGGCCCGTGTAGAGCACGCGCCGGAAGTCCTCATTCGCCTCGGTCCGGTTCTCGATGTCGCCGATGAATCCTCTCATGGAATCCTCCTCTTGCAGTGGCCGCTTCTGCCCGGGCCGGTGTTACGCTCTCTGAAAGACGCCGACCTTGCGCAGCACGAACAGCAGCCCGACCGCGCCGGCGAAGGCGACCAGGAAGCGCAACACGCCGGCCGAGGGCGCGACGCCCAACAACCCGGCGATCCAGAAGCCCAGCAGCGATCCCACTACGCCCACCAGCACATTGGCAAGGAGCCCCATCTGGGCGTTGGTCTTCATGGCGATGCTCGCCAGCCAGCCGACGATGCCGCCCAGGATCAGCGCGATGATCAGGTTCATGTTCGTGTCCTCCAGGAGATCGACGACACGTGCGGCGCGCCTCGTGCTCGCTCGCCGTGTCGTCCCGGAACGGCCCCCGTTTGGCGGGGTCCCCGGTCTTCGCACTCTGGAAGATCGACTGCGGGATGTGTGGAGACGAACACGTTGCCGTGAAGAAAGCCTCAGCTTCCTCGATAGGGGGGTCCTGAGCGCGGGCTACGTGTCGAGCAACGCCCGCAGCTCCCGGCCGGCGTAGCGGCTGGAAATGAGCTTGGTGCCGTCGCGTAGATAGACGACGTAGCTGCCTTTCCCATACTGCTCGAGCGCCCGGATGGCGTGCACATTGACGAGCGCCGAGCGGCGGATGCGCACGAACCGCTCGCCCAGCCGCATCGCGAGACTCGCGAGGGTACGGCGCAGACCGTACGCGGCCGGCCCGGCGTGCAGCGTGACGTAGTTCCCCCCCGCCTCGATCCAGTCGACTGTCTCCACTCCCACGAACACCAGCCGCCCCTTGTCCTTCACGACGAAGCGGTCGAGCGGTGCCGGCGCGGCTCCCGCGACCAGCTTTTCGAGTCGGGACGCGTGCTCCCCGCCGTCGCGCTCCACCCGGCGGGCGGCCCGCTGGTACGCCTCACGAAAGCGGTCGGGATCGATCGGCTTGAGCAGGTAGTCCACCGCATGGGCCTCGAACGCCCGTACGGCGTAGCGGTCGTAGGCGGTGACGAACACCACCGCCGGGACGGCGTCCGCGCCCACGCGCTCGAGCACGTCGAAGCCGCTCAGGCCCGGCATCTGGACGTCGAGCAGCAGGAGGTCGGGTGCATGGCGCACGATGGCCTCGACGGCCGCCGCGCCGTCCTCACACTCGGCGACGATCTCGGCGTCCGGCATGGCGGCGAGCTGCTCGCGCAGGGCGAGGCGGCCCGGCGGCTCGTCGTCGACGATCACCACGCGCACGCTAGGCTCCCTCCGCCGTCCGCAACGGGATCTCGATGGCGACCGTGGTCCCGGTCGCGCCGCCCGACGTCAACTCGAACCGGTGCGCGGAGCCGTACAGCCGCTCCAGCCGCTCGCGCGTATTGGCGAGTCCGATGCCGTCGTCGTGGCCCGCGGCCGGGGGCCCGGGGCCGTCATCGGTGATCGCGAGCTGCAGCCGCTCCCCGGCACACGCCGCGCTGAGCCGCACCGCGGCGCCACCGGTGCGGCGGCTCACGCCGTGCTCCACGGCGTTCTCCACCAGGGGCTGGAGCAGCAACGTCGGGACGAGCGCCATGCGCGCCGCCGCGGGGACGTCCACGTCCACGCGCAGCCGCTCGCCGAAGCGGATGCGCTGGATCTCGAGGTAGGGGGCGAGCAGCTCGAGCTCGCGCGCCAGGGGCACCTCGGCCGCCGTGCCGCTGTCGAGCGTGCGACGCAGCAGCTCACCCAGCCGGGCGATCATGCGCCGCGCCCGGTCCGGCTCCGTGCCGACGAACGCCGCGATGGCGTTGAGCGTGTTGAACAGAAAGTGCGGGTGCAGCTGCAACCGCAGCGCCTCGAGCTGCGCCTGGGCCAGGCGGCCCTCGAGCTCGGCCGTGGCGACGCGCTGCGCCTGGTACATCCGCTGGTAGATGAAGGCGGCGTGTACACCCAGGATGAGCCAGTAGTAGAGGAACGCCGTGAGCGTGCCCCAGACGATGCCGCCCCCGAGGCCGCCGAGCCACGCGGCGAGCGTGGCGGCAGGCGGAAGACCGACGGCGTCCAGCAGGAGCCAGTGCACCGTGTAGGTGGTGGTGATCTGCGCCGGGGCGAGCAGCGCCATCACGCCCAGGTGCGGGGGGATGGCCCGGGGCCAGGCGCCCGGGCCCAGTGGCCAGCGGCGCCCGGCGCCGAGGATGATCGGCGTAAACGCGGCCCACACGAGCCAGTAGACGAACTCGTGATAGACGTCCCACTGCCAGGTGAATGGCCGGTGCCGCGCGGCGCCGACGAGGATGTTCTCGGCGCTGAAGAACACGGCGACGGCGAGCCACGCCGCGACGATCCTTATGCCGGTCGATCGCGCCAATCGCATGACGCAATCTTCGCCGCACGGCTCGTCCCGGGCAACGGCCCGCTGGGGGCTGGACCACTCGTCCCGCTTCCGGCCGCATTCGTCACCGCCCGCGCCGCGGCGGCCCCCTCGTCCTTGGCGCTGCGCGCCGCTGCTCCCAACTTGCGGCCTCACCCACACACCGAGGACCGCGTGAAAGTTTCTCTCGCATTGCTGCTCGTCACCGGGCTCGCCACGGCGGCCCGCGCCCAGAGCGCCGCCGATTCAGCGGCGATCCGCGCCACCGCGCTCGATTACATCGACGGCTGGTATACCAACGACGCGCCCCGCATGGAGCGCGCGCTCCACACGCACCTCGCCAAGCGGCTCGTGTACGCCGACTCCATGGGCCGCAGCCACCTGGTAGACATGACCGCCCTCGAGCTGGTCCAGGGGACCAAGGCCCATTCGCCGGTGGCCGCCGCGGACCGGCGCGAGGACGTGACGATTCTCAGCATCTTCGGGAACGCCGCCGTCGTGCGCATCGACGCATCGACCTGGGTGGATTTCCTGGAAGAGATCAAATGGAACGGGCGCTGGGTGATCATCAATGTCGTATGGGAGAATCGCCCGAGGTGAGCCGGGGGAGCGCCTCGCCCCTTGTGCGGAGTGCGCAGCGGGAGATCTTCACGGCACCGCACACCTGTGAGTGCTCGAGTGCAGTGGAACGCCCGCAATCCGGACTTCGAGCGGACCGTCCGCGAGAACTTCGAGCGG
>DATDED010000062.1:0-13264 GCA_036523455.1 Gemmatimonadales bacterium | reverse complement strand
GGCGTCACCCGACTCTTCGTCTTCCTCCTTCTGCTCCTGGGAGTGGCGGCGGCGTGGTGGTATCGCGCCCCGCTGACGCGCACCGTGGAGCGGTTCCTCGGACGGCGTCCCACGTCGCTGCCGGCGGTGTCACCGGATTCGGGGATCGGCGCGCCGACGCCCACGGCCCTGGCGTCGGCGCAGGGTAAACTGGCGGCCCTGGGCCGCGTGCGCGGCCCCGATTCGGTGGTGCTGACACCCAATGAAATGGCGTCGCTCGTGGGCAGCGGGATCGACTGGTCCGTGCGGCGCTCGTTCGACTCGCTGCGCGTGGAACTGGGGGAGGGAGTGCTGGCGGTGCATGCGCGGCTCGATACGCGGCTCATTCCCTCCGAAACCCTGGGACCGTTGCGCGGTCTCCTGGCCGAGCGCGAGCCGCTGCGGATCGCGGGGCCGGTCGCGATTCTGCGCCCGGGCCTGGCCCGCTGGACGGTGCGCGAACTGAGCGTGCGCGGGTTCCCGTTCCCGCCGCCCGCGGTGCGGTCGCTGGCGCGCCAGGCGGCCGGCGCCGACTCGACCGGCGCGGTGGCGCTGCGCGTGGATTCGGCGATCGCCGACGTGGCGATCCATCCCGCTCGCGTCGTGCTGTACCGCCGGAGGCGCCCATGAGCCGGCGGGTGCTGGTGGTGGACGACGAAAAGGGTGTGCGCGAGGCCCTGAAGCAGGTGCTGGAGTTCGAGGACATCGAGGTGCAGACCTGCGCGTCCGGCCTGGATGCCCTGCAGGCCTACGCGGAGTTCCGGCCGCACCTGGTGTTTCTCGACGTCAAAATGCAGGGGTTGGACGGACTCGAAGTCCTGCGGCGGCTGCGTGAGCACGACGCCCACGCCCAGGTGGTGATGATCTCCGGCCACGGCACGATCCAGACGGCCGTGGAGGCGACACAGCTCGGCGCCTACGATTTTCTCGAAAAGCCGCTCGACACCGATCGTATCCTGCTGACGCTGCGCAACGCGCTGCAGCAGCTCGAGCTGGCGGTGGAGAACGTGCGCCTCCGCGCCGAGGTGGAAGCACGCTACGAGATCGTGGGGTCGAGCAAGGCCGTCAAGACGGTGATCGAGCGCATCGAGAAGGTCGCCCCGACGCCGGCCCGGGTGCTGATCACCGGCGAGAACGGGACGGGGAAGGAGCTCGTGGCGCGGGCGATTCACGAGCTGAGTCCGCGCGCGCGCGGGCCGTTCGTGGAAGTGAACTGCGCGGCGATCCCCGCCGAGCTGATCGAGAGCGAGCTGTTCGGCCACATCAAGGGCAGCTTTACCGGGGCCGTGGCGGATCGCGCGGGCAAGTTCGAGCTGGCCGACGGCGGCACGCTGTTCCTCGATGAAATCGGCGACATGAGCCTCTCGGCGCAGGCCAAGGTGCTGCGGGCGTTGCAGGAGGGCGTGATCTCCCGGGTAGGATCGGGCAAGCCGCTGCAGGTGGACGTCCGGGTCATCGCCGCGACCAACAAGACGCTGGAGCAGGAAATCGCGGCGGGACGGTTCCGCGAGGATCTCCTCTACCGCCTCAACGTCGTCCCCATCGAAGTTCCACCGCTGCGCGCCCGGCGCAGCGACATCCCCCAGCTGGTGCAGCATTTCAGCGACCAGCTCTGCGCCTCGGGCCGGACCGGGTTGAAGCCCAAGGAATTCGATCCCGCCGCGCTCAAGCGTCTGGCGGCGCACGACTGGCCCGGGAACATCCGGGAGCTGCGCAACGCCGTCGAGCGCCTGCTGATCCTCACCCCGGCCGACATCGTGACCGAGCAGGACGTCGAGCGCATGGTGGGCGATGGTGGCCGCACCGTCGCCGCCGGTGAGGCCGCGGCGGCGGGGGCGTTCCTGCGGGCGGGCACCTTCGAGGAGTTCAAGCAGGCCGCGGAGCGGTCCTACCTCCTGGCGAAGCTGAAGGAGCACGACTGGAACGTTTCGGAAACGGCGCGTACGTTGGCGATGCCCCGGAGCAATCTCTACAAGAAGATCGAACGCTATCGTCTCGCACGGGAGAACTAGTGGCCAAGAAGGACCAGGAGCGGGATTGGGACAGGGAGCTCAAGGAGGTGGATCGGCTGCTGAACCAGCTGCCGACCCACCGTGAGGATCAGATGGCGGCGGCCGCGGCTCCGAAGCGGACGCCGGTCGCCCCGGCCGGCGGCGCCCCGGCGGAGAGCGGCTCCCGGCTCGGCACCTGGGCCCGGGTGGGGCTCGGCCTGCTCGTCGGCATCGGGATGCCCTTCTGGCCGTACAGTCACGGCTGCGGGTTCAAGCTTCTTTTCTATATGGTCGGCGTGCTGGCGGTGGTCGTGGCCGGCGTGTGGAGCGGCCTCTCGTCGTGGAAGCGCCGCATGGGGCTCGCCCACGTGCTCTCACAGCTGCTGGTGATCTGGGGCCTCGTCCTGGCGGCCGCGGTCGTGTTGCCCCGCGTCGGGTACGCGAAGGACGCCGCCACGTGGTTCTGTCCCTGAAATGCGGCTATCGGCTAACTATCGGCCAGCGCCCAGCCGATAGCCGATGACCGATAGCCGATAGCGAGAATCCAATGCCCGAGAACTTCAAGAACTTCATCGGTGGTGAGTGGGTGGCGCCCAGCACGGGCGCCTATTTCGAGAACCGCAATCCCGCCGATCGCGCCGATGTGATCGGCTGCTTTCCGCGCTCGGGGCCCGACGACGTGCAACGCGCCGTCGAATCGGCGCGCCGCGGATTCGCGCGGTGGTCGAAGACGCCCGCCCCGCTGCGCGGACAGGTGCTGCAGCGGGTCGGCGATCTGCTGGTGCGCCGGAAGGAAGAGATCGCGCGCGCGATGACGCGGGAGATGGGCAAGGTGCTGGCCGAAACGCGCGGCGACGTGCAGGAGGGGATCGACACCGCCTTCTACGCGGCGAGCGAAGGGCGCCGGCTGTTCGGTCACGTGGTGCCCTCGGAGCTGCGCAACAAGTGGGCGATGAGCTACCGGCGCCCGATCGGCGTCGCCGGGATCATCACCCCGTTCAACTTCCCGCTCGCGATCCCGACCTGGAAGACCTTCCCGGCGCTGCTGTGCGGCAACGCGGTGATCTTCAAGCCAGCGGAAGACGTGCCGCACACGGGGCACCTGCTCGTCGAAGTGTTGCTGGAGGCCGGCCTCCCCCCGGAGGTCGTGCAGCTGGTGCACGGGCAAGGCTCGGTGGTCGGCAAGGGGATCATCGAGCACCCCGATGTGCCGGTGATCTCGTTCACCGGATCCACCGAAACCGGGTCGGTCATCGGCGCGGTCTGCGGCCGCATGCACAAGCGGCTCTCGCTCGAGATGGGCGGCAAGAACGCGATGATCGTGATGGACGATGCGGACCTCGACCTGGCGCTGGATGGCGTATTGTGGGGCGCGTTCGGGACCACGGGCCAGCGCTGCACGGCGACGAGTCGGCTCGTGCTGCATGAGAAGGTGCACGACCGCTTTCTCCAGATGCTGGTGGACCGCGCCGGAAAGCTCCGGCTTGGGCCCGGGCTGGACGAGCGGACCGAGGTCGGTCCCATGATCCACGAGGAAGCGCGGGAGAAGGTGGACGAGTACGTCGGCATCGGGAAGCGGGAAGGCGCCTCGATCGCGGTCGGCGGCGCGCGCGGGGGCGGAGGGACGCTCGAGGCGGGGTGGTTCTACCAGCCCACCGTGCTTGCCGGGGTGAAACCGGGGATGCGCGTCGAGCAGGAAGAGATTTTCGGCCCGGTGCTGTCGGTCATCAAGGTGGGCTCGCTGGACGACGCGGTCCGCGTCAACAACGACGTGCAATACGGCCTGTCGAGCTCGCTCTACACGCGTGACGTGAACGCCGCGTTCCGCGCGATGCAGGACCTCGACAACGGCATCACCTACATCAACGCGCCGACCATCGGCGCGGAGGCGCACCTGCCGTTCGGCGGGGTGAAGCAGACCGGCAACGGCCACCGCGAAGGCGGGTGGGAGGTCTACGAGTTCTATTCGGAAACCAAGGTCTGCTACGTGGACTACTCGGGGCAGCTGCAGCGGGCGCAGATCGACACATACGACTAATTGCGGATTGGCAATTGCGGATTGCGGATTGAAAAGCATTGAGGCGGTGAGGACAATCCGCAATTCGCAATCCACAATCCGCAATTGCCTCTCTTGGGGTGTAGCTCAACTGGCGGAGCGCCCGGCTGTTAACCGGGAGGTTGGAGGTTCGAATCCTCCCGCCCCAGCTGCTGGTCTGCGCGAGCGTTCCCCTTCAAACGGCGGAGTCGCCTTACCCCAGCCAACAGCCCCGCCCGGCACGAGACCGGGCGGGCTGATATTCGTCCTGGAAGGTATCAACGCTACCCCGTAACGCACTGGAACTCGAAGGCGTCTGATCTGTCAACGGTCACGTCGCCATTCGCGTTTACCGTCAGGTGCAGTCGGAACCTAACGCGCAACTGGTCGCCATTGTCAGCGACGTAGACCTCCCGGTCTACGACTGTTGTGACTTGGCCAGGACCGACTACGAACACCTGGTTGATCGGTTGCCCGTTCTTGTACACGTACACCGTGCCACTGATCTGTGCTTCAGCCAGGAACGGTGGCGTGACGGGCGTGACCGCCACGAATTGAATGGTGAACAGGGAGCCGCCGGATGGGGTGGTTACTTCATGCTGAGTGAATGGCACTTCCCCGTGGAAACGGACGTTCTGGCCGAGACACGCTATGAAGATCGTGTTGTCCGCGAAGAACGATGAGCGCGTTACGGTCGATGTTGCATGGAAGCGCGACGCTGGAACGGCCGCTGGTGCTACGGGCTGCTTTTCACAGGCGAGGAGCGACAACGCAACGAGGGTAAGCGCGAGTTTTCGCATGTTGGCCTCCAACGCCAAGCGGTGAGCCTACGTTGGCGGTGCGGGGTCCCGTCGTCGATGGACCGTGAGGAGGGGCGCGGTTCTCGGCTGGCGGGGCGGGGCGGCGCCCCGAACGGACGACTCTTGCGTCAGTGAATCTCCACGAGAGCAGTCAATCGGCCGTCAATCGAGTGAAGGCGGCATGAAACGCACCGTGAGCTTCTGTTGAAGACGTTTGGGTCGTAGGTTGCTGAACCCTGCCTGCGTGTGGAGGCCCGAACTGTGAGGGAGCGAGTAGCTCGTCTGATGCGACGTACTGGCGCACCGGCCGGCTGGGCCCTTCGGGCTCACTGGGGAACGGCGGTGCTGCTGGCGGCCGCTGCGGGCATCGGTTTGGTGGCGACACTGCCCGTGACGGCGCTGGTGGGGCGGCTCCGCGCGCCGCTGGTGCGTGTCGCGGATCTGGGGCTGGGACGCAGCAGCCTGGCCACCGGACCGAACGAGTTGCGTGCGGCCGCCACGGCCGATCTGTTCCACCTCCTCCTGCTCGTGGCGGTGGGCGTCCTGTGCGTCGCTGCGCTGTCGCTCCTGGCGTTGGCGTTCGCGCGAGGGGGCTCGCGCGTCACCGAGCTGGCGGTGCGCCGCGCGGTCGGCGCCTCGCGGCGGCTGATTCTCGTGGCGGCGCTGATCGAGGGCGGAGTCATCGCCGCCGCCGCGCTGGCATGGGGTGGGGTGGGCGGCGCGGTGGGAACGCGCGCCGCCGTAGTCGCCTGGCCCGGGACGCTGCGGCCTGGCATCGTGACGCCCGCCGTCGTGGTGCTGGTCGTCATCGTTGCGCTCGTGCTGTTCGCGGTTCTCCTGCCGTTGGGATCGATGCGCCGCCGCCGCCCGCTCGCGACGCGCACCGGCCGGGCGCTGGAGCTCGTCGTTCCCGCCTTGCAGCTCGGTCTCTCGCTCACCGTCCTGGCGGCGTCCGCGCTTCTCGCCGATCACGCGGCGCGCCTCCGCGGCCGGGGTCGCCTCGTCGCGGGTAATGGCCAGTTGTACGCGATCTCGCTGGCGACCTCGGACACCGCCCGGGCGGGGTCGCGCTACGCCGATGTGTTGCGCCGCGTGAGCGCCCAGCCGGGCGTGACCGCCGCGAGTCTCACGAGCCCGGGGACCACGATCGGCGTCGGGCAGAACGAGCGAGCCACCACCGACTGCGGGCAGTGTGCCTGGGACGGCATCTATGTCCCGTTTCGTCCCGTCTACGCCACGCACTATCTCGTGAGCGCCGACACCTTCCGGACCCTGGGGCTCCGGGTGCTGGCGGGGCGGACCATCGCGAATGCGGACGACGCCAGGGCGCCGCTCGTCGCCGTGGTGAGCCAGTCGCTCGCCGCGGCGAACTTCCAGGATCGACTGGGCGTGGGCCGCCGCATCCAGGTCGGAATCGCCCCGACCCGTTGGTATACCGTCGTGGGGGTGGTCGCCGATCAGCTGCCGGCGGGGTTCGGCGCCGGTTTCCAGCCGCGGGCGGCCGTCTACCTGAGCGTGCTGCAGCATCCGATACCGGCCGTGGATCTGCTGGTGCGAGCCCACGGCGATGCGCGCGTGTATGGAGCGGTCGAGCGGCAGCTGCGCGCCTCGCTGGGTGGGAGCGGCGCCGCGACGACGCGGGTCGGCGAATCACGCCTGCTGGCCGCCGAGGCCGCCCCGATCCGGTGGTTCGGGCGGCTGTTCGGACTGGAAGGGTGGGTGATGCTCGTCGTGGCGACGATTGGGACGTTCGTCGTCCTGCGGCTGTGGGTCCGCTCGCTGCTCCACGATCTCGGCATCCGGCGCGCCGTCGGCGCCCGGCGGCGCCATCTGTACGGGTTCGTGTTTGCCCGGGCCCTGGGGATCGCCGCCGGGGGCGTGGCGTTGGGGTGCTGGGGCGGCATGATACTGTGGGGCACGCTCTCGTCCGTCGTGGCGGGTCTGCCCGCATGGGATGCGGGTGTCGCGGAACGATTCGGTGCGTTGCTTACCTTGGCGGCGCTGGTCGGCGCGCTCCTGCCGGCGTGGGAAGCCGCCCACGCCGCGCCGGCGCGACTCGTCGGGCACGAAGAAGCGTGAGGCGCGAAAAGGCGCCGTTCCGCATGCATCGGATGACAGCCGTGGACGCTCGGTGCGCTACTGTGGCGTCGTGGAATTCGAGAGCCTCCTCGTCCTCCTCGCCGTGCGCGGCGCGCCGCTCGATGGCCGCGCCCTGGACGGCCTGGCCAACGCCCGGGCGACCTGGGTCCGGCTGGAATGCGAGGGTGAGGCCGCATGCCTCGCCGCGCGCGTGCGCCACAGCGACCTGCCGGAGGAGTTCCGTACCCGGGTGCGGGGGTGGGCGGCAGCCCGGGGGTGGGCGGTGACCGTTGCGCCTTGCGCCCCATCCTTGTAAAGTGAATTGCATGCATGACTTGGGGGCCCCGGTGGAAGGCCCGGGCGCGAATCAGGCGCTCGGGGGGCTCGTCGCCCCTGAACGGCGTCGCTCCCGCTTCGCGCGCTGGTTCGACAGCTGGATGCGCTCCCTCGGCATGGCGCTGGTGTTGTTCCTCATCATCAAGACGTTCTTCTTCGAAGCATTCCAGATCGCCAGCGGCAGCATGACCCACACGCTGCTCACCGGCGATTTCCTGTTCGTCAACAAGGCGCTCTACGGCGCGCAGATTCCCGGGACCCGGGCGCGCCTGCCCGGCTTCCGCACCCCACGCCGCGGCGACGTCATCGTGTTCGCCTATCCGCGCGATCCCCGCCAGGATTACGTGAAACGGGTGATCGGCACGCCCGGCGACATCGTCCAGATGCGCTCGGGCCGTGTGATCGTGAACGGCCGGATGCTGGCGGAACCGTACGTGCAACGTATCGACCCGGAGAACGACGACGTTCGGGCGGAGTTCGAATGGCAGAGGTCCTTCTACCTCGCGCGGACGGACCAGGATCGTCTTCGCTATCGTCCGAGTCGTGATACTTGGGGGCCGCTTCGCGTGCCCCAGGGGAAGTATTTCGTCCTGGGCGACAACCGCGACGATTCGTCGGATTCCCGCTACTGGGGGTTCGTGGACGCATCGGCGGTGAAAGGACGGACGCTGCTGGTCTATTTCAGCTATGATCGGGAGACGCACGACGCGCTCCCCTGGTTGACCGACATCCGGTGGAGCCGGCTCGGGTCGTTGATTCACTGACCGGGCGGTAAGCCGGGGCGGTCCCGCGTCCTCCTCTCTGGTGGAGCGCGTGGGGCTATTCCGGTGCAGCCGCCGTCACGGAGGGATGGCCATTCCATGCGCTTGAACACGGCGAAGCGGGTCTCGTTCGACGAGGGATCGCTCGATCAGTACCTGCGGGAAATCAGCCAGTACCCCCTGATCACCCGGGAAGACGAGGTCGAGCTGGCGCAGCGCATCCGGCGCAGCGACCCGGAAGCACTCGACAAGCTGGTGCGGTCGAACCTGCGGTTCGTGGTCAGCGTCGCCAAGAAGTACCAGAACCAGGGCGTCTCGCTGTCCGACCTGATCAACGAAGGCAACCTCGGGCTGATCCGGGCGGCCCACAAGTTCGACGAGACCAAGGGCATCAAGTTCATCAGCTACGCGGTGTGGTGGATCCGGCAGGCGATCCTGCAAGCCCTGGCGGAGCAGTCGCGCATCGTGCGCGTTCCCCTGAACCGCGCCGGGACGCTGCATCGCATCGGGAAACGCTCCTCGGCGCTGCTCCAGGAGCTGGGTCGCGAGCCCACGGTCGAGGAGATCGCCGAGGGCATGGACATCTCGCAGGAGGAGGTGGCCAAGACTCTGTCGATCTCCCAGGCGCACCTGTCGCTCGACGCCCCGCTCACCCCGGGGGAGGACAACAAGCTGCTCGACTACCTGCCCGACACGCAGAACCCGGGGCCGGATGACGAGATCTTCGAGCACGCCCTCACCGAGTCGATCGAGGGAGTCCTGTCCACGTTGAAGGAGCGGGAGGCCAAGATCCTGCGCCTCTATTTCGGTCTCGAGGGCCAGGAGCCGATGACGCTCGAAGAGATCGGATCGCTCCTCGGCATCACGCGCGAGCGGGTGCGGCAGATCAAGGAGAAGGCGCTGGCCCGGCTGCGCCACGTCAGCCGGGCGAGGGCGCTGGAAAGCTTCCTCTCCTAGGGCGGCGGCCGGTGCGCGCGTGGCTGGGCCTGGCGGCGCTCTGGGCCACGGCTACTCTCGACGCCCAGGGACCTCCCGATCCCGGTTCCGTTCACGTCTCGCTGGGGTTCGGCGTCGACACCTCGTTGACGCCGGTCCGACAGATCTTCCAGACGTGGATGATCTTCCTCAACGATCGTCCCGACTCGAACCACGCGAGCGCGGTGTGGTCGCCGTCCGAGCAACGGCGGTATCGCAATCCGGTGCTCGGTCGCGACTACATCTTCCAGGGCTTCCCCGGTGCATTTCACACCATCACCGTCCTCGCCATCGCGCCCGTCGTGCCGGGAGAAGACAGCGTGTACGTGATCAAGACCCTGATCGGCGACGTGTATCAGCCCGACCACGAGATCAAGGTGCTCGGGGTATTGCGCGTGTACGCGCAGCGTGAGGGGAACCGCTGGGTGCTGTCCAATGGCATCGACCGCCTGACCGTCCACTGGGTGCGTCAGCGCATCGGCGGTATCACGTTCGTGTATCCGCCCTGGGGTACGCTCGACCGCCGCCGCGCGACGCGGGCGGCAAAGTTCGCCGACTCGCTCGCCGCCGCATTCTCGTTGCCGCCGGCGCGGCTCACGTATTACCTGGCGGAAACCCCGGAGGAGATGTTCCGGCTGCAGGGCCTGGAGCTTGTGCCGGAGCCGAGTGGGGCGGGCGCCGGTGCGGTGCGGGCGGATGGGGTGAATGGGATCGTGTTCGGCGGGTCGGCGGGACTGCAGGAGGGATACCTGCACGAGATCGCGCACGTCGTCCTGGCCCCCCTGGCGGTCCCGGGCCGGACCCACTGGCTCGCGGTCGAAGGGATCGCGACCTGGACGGCCGGATGGCAGGGGCGGGCGTTCTCCGAGCTGATGCCCGACTTCGCGTTCTACCTCAAGAACCACTGGGCCTTTACGTTCGACAGTGTGCTGCAGCAGGCGGCGCCGCCCGGTCCGCTGGATCCGCGCTACGCGGTCGGGGCCGTGATGGTCCAGCTCGCTTCCGAGCACGGTGGGCTCCCGGCGATCCGCACGCTGTTCAGGACCGGGACGACGCCGCTCGAGGTGCGACGGGGGTTCGCGCTGGCGCTGGGGGTCGCGCCGGCGAGCCTCGACGCGGTCTGGCGCCGCAAGGTGCTCAGCTACGCCCGCTGACCGTCGCGGGATATATTCGGCCCATGGCGACTCTCGCATCCTTCGATATCTCCACCGGCGCCGATCTCCAGGAAGTGGATAACGCCGTGAATCAGGCGACCAAGGAGGTCGCCCAGCGCTACGACTTCAAGGGATCGAAGTGCGCGATCACCTTCGACCGCGCCAAGACCACTCTGACCCTCGTAGCCGATGACGACTTCAAGATGAAAGCGCTGTTCGACGTGTTGCAGGGGAAGCTCATCAAGCGTGGCGTGCCGGTGAAGAATCTCGAGCTCGGGGAAGTGACGGCGGCAGCCGGGGATACCGTGCGGCGCGAGATCAAGCTGACCCAGGGAATCTCTCAGGAGAAATCGAAGGCCATCGTGAAGGCCATCAAGGACAGGAAGTTCAAGAAAGCCCAGGCCTCCATCCAGGGAGAGGAAGTCCGGGTGCAGTCCCCGTCCAAGGACGAGCTGCAGGAGGTGATGGCGTTTCTCCGCACGCAGGACTTCGGCATCGAGCTCAAGTTCGGGAACTACCGCGGATGAAGCTGGGCGTCATCTCGCTCGGCTGTGACAAGGCCACGGTGGATTCCGAACGGCTCGTGGGTGAGCTGGTCGCCCACGGCGCCGTCGTCACTCCCGATCTCCCCGCCGCCGACGTGGTGCTGGTCAACACCTGCGGCTTCATCGACGCGGCGAAGCAGGAATCCATCAACACCATCCTCGAAGCGGCGCAGCTCAAGCGTAGCGGCTCGGTGAAGGCCGTGGTCGCGGTGGGCTGCCTGGTGCAGCGCCATCGCGACGACCTCGTCCGGGAAATGCCGGAGGTGGATCTGTTCCTCGGGTTCTCCGACCTCCACCATCTCGTTCCCGAGCTCGCCCGGCGCGGCCTCATCGCGGACCCGGTCGAGCGGCACCCCGGCGTGCGTCGCTTCCTGGGCGACCAGCCACACGTCCGCTACCTCAAGATCTCGGAAGGTTGCGATCATACCTGCGCCTTCTGCGCCATTCCCCTGATGCGGGGCAAGCACCGGTCCGAGCCGCTTGATCGTCTGGTGCGAGAGGCGCAGGCCCTGGAGGCGCAGGGGGCGAAGGAGATCAACCTGGTGGCGCAGGATCTCGGTCACTGGGGACGGGACCTGGGGCTCGGCGGTCCCCGGCTTCCCGAGCTGATCGAGACGTTGCTCGCCGAGACGTCGGTTCCCTGGTTCCGGCTGCTGTACGTGTATTCGGCGGGTATCAGCGAGCGACTGGTGGACCTGATGGCCCGGGAACCCCGCATCGTCCCGTACCTCGACATGCCCATCCAGCATGCGAGCGACCGGATGCTCGAGCGCATGCGTCGCCCCGAGCGCCAGGCGCGCCTGCGGGAAAAGCTCGCGTGGCTGCGCGGCGCCGTTCCCGACCTGGCGATCCGCACCACCTGTCTCGTGGGCTTCCCGGGGGAGACCGATGCCGACTTTCGCGAGCTACTGGCGTTTCTCGAAGAGGCCCAGTTCGACCGGCTCGGGGCATTCGCCTATTCCCCGCAGGAGGGGACGCGCGCCGTCGCGTACCCCGACGACGTCCCCGACGGGGAGAAGCAGGATCGGCTCGAGGAGCTGCTCGAAGTGCAGCGCGCGATCTCGGCCGAACGGCTGGCCCGCTTCGTCGGTCGCGAGGCGCCCGTGCTGATCGACCGCGTGGCCGACCCGCTGGACGGGGGAGCGTCGGGCGGCGGCGCCACGCACGTGGGGCGGGTCATGTGGCAGGCGGACGACGTGGATGGGGTCACCTATCTCGGAAACGGTGGCTGGGCGGAGACCGGGACCTTCGTGCGCGCCCGGCTCACCGGCAGCCTGGATTACGATTTTCAGGCGGTGGCGATCGCATGAGCCGGGCGGGCGGAAGGGTCGCTGGCAGGGGGGCGTCCCGCGGAAGACACGGGGCGCCTTTTTCGTGGGCGGCGACGGCCCTGCTCGCCGCGCTGGTCGCGTGCCCCAGGCCCCAACCCGAGGTGATGGGCCCCGAGCCCGAGCTGCGTGTCGGCATCGCCACCGGGGCCGCCGGCGTGCGTCTCGGGGGCGACGGCGAGCTGTTCGTGACCGACGACGGCAACGGACAGCCGGTGGGTGCGATTCCGCCCGGCACCACCTGGTCGGTCGTCCCGGACTCGGGCGGCGGGCTGGTGCTGGTGCGCGCGAACGGCACCCGCACCGAGCGCCACGGGGGCATCTCCGTGGTAAACGTGACGGAAGGCCGCTTCGCGATGGCGAACGGGCAGCGCTATCGGGGTCGGGTGAACGTGGTCCGGGATCGCGCCGGGCTCACCCTGATCAGCCGGCTGCCGCTCGAGAGCTATCTCGCGGGCGTGTTGAGCCGGGAGATGGGGCCGCGGGCGCCCGAAGAGCGCGAGGCGCTGCTGGCCCAGGCTGTGGTGGCCCGCACCTTCGCCCTGCGCAACCGTGGACGCTGGGAGGCCGACGGGTTCGACGCGACCGCCGATACGCGCGATCAGGTGTACCTGGGGGTGGATGCCGAAACGCAGCAGGCATGGGATGCCGTCCGCGCGACAGCCGGACTCGTCCTGCGCTATCACGGTCAGTTGATCGATGCGTACTATCACTCCACCTGCGGCGGCCGCACGGCCGCGGTGGAGGAGGTGTTCCGCTCCGCGCAGCGCCGGCCGTACCTGCGCTCGGTGTCGGATGCGAGCGGCGGCGGCCACTTCTACTGCGAGCGGTCGCCGCGTTTCCAGTGGCGGGCGCAGTGGGACGCTACTACGCTGCGCGCTATATTGACGCGGACGCTGACGGCCGTGATGCCGGTGAGCGGCGACGGGCTGCAGCGCATCACGGACGTCGCAGTGACGAGGACGACGTCCTCCGGCCGCGTGAGCGAGTTGCGCATCGCGTTCCCGCACGGGGATGTCCGCGTCGGCGGTCCCGATGTGCGGACCGTGCTTCGGCCCGCGTCCGATCAGCTGTTGCAGAGCGCCGCGTTCCGGGTGTTCGTCACCCGCGATTCCAGCTGGGTCGCGCGGCTCACGGCGGAAGGCACCGGCTCGGGCCACGGGGTGGGCCTCTGCCAATGGGGAGCCATCGGACGGGCCCGGGCGGGACAACGCTACCGGCAGATACTCACCACTTACTTCC